>JAGOCY010000166.1 GCA_017998495.1 Corallincola sp. | reverse complement strand
ACCTTGAGAACTACGAGAATTTCATTCAGACCGATGCCGCCATCAACTCAGGTAACTCAGGCGGCGCACTGGTCAACCTCAATGGCGAACTGGTCGGTATCAACACCGCCATCATTGCCCCCGGCGGCGGCAACGTCGGCATCGGCTTTGCTATTCCGGTGAATATGGTCGCCAACCTGCTCGATCAGTTGCTGGAGTTTGGCGAGGTGCGGCGCGGCGTGCTCGGCGTCACCGGCGGTGAGCTGACCCCCGATCTGGCCGAGGCATTTGGCCACAACACCAAGCATGGCGCCTTTATCAATCAGGTGATGCCCGGCTCCTCAGCCGACAAAGCGGGGCTCAAGGCCGGGGATATCGTGGTTGCTGTCGATGGCAAGGCGATTAAATCCTTCGGCGAGCTGCGTGCGCTGATCGCCACCACTGGCGCAGGCCGGACGGTCAAGGTCGATGTGATCCGCGAAGGCAAAAGACGCAGCTTCGACGTCAAGCTGATGGAAGGCAATGAGCAGGCCGCCAATGCCCAGAGCATTCACCCACGGTTAAGCGGCGCCACCCTGAGTGACAGCGATGGCGGCGGCATCCGCGTTGATCAGGTGGCGTTGCGTTCACCAGCCGCCCAGCTTGGCCTGCGTGAAGGTGACCAGATCATTGGCGCTAACAACATCCGTATCAAATCGCTCAAGGAGTTGCGGGCGCTGCTCGACAAAAAGCCGCGCGTGCTGGCCCTCAACATCCTGCGCGATGGTCAGAGCTTCTACCTGATCCTGCGTTAACCGCCGCTACCACCACGCACCGCCAGCGCCATGCTGGCGGCGCGTTGGTGGCGGTCGCCGCCAGTGCTATGCTGCGGCCACCACTTACCACCGTCGTCACGGAGTCTGACCGGTGCGTGTTCTGCTCCTGCCTCTTGTCCGTTTTGTCGCCAGCAGCCTGGTGCTAGGGGTGGTCATGGCCACCGCTCTGCTGCTGCTGTTCCCACAGCTGCGCCACGGCGGTTCACTGCTGGAGGAACTGCGCGCCTGGCGTGAAGAGCCGGTGCTGGGTTACGGCGTCGCCGTGCGCCGGGCGGCGCCAGCGGTGGTCAATGTCTATACCCGCAACCTGCCCGGTGACAACGACGGCGGCCAGACCCTTGGCTCCGGGGTGATCATGACCGACCTCGGCCATGTGCTGACCAACTACCATGTGATCGCCGGCGCCGATCAGGTGCTGGTGGCGCTGCAGGACGGGCGGGTGTTCGCCGCCTCACTGGTAGGCAGCGATCCCTACACCGATCTGGCAGTACTCAGCATTGAGGCTGACAATCTGCCGGTGATCCCCCAAAACCCCCAGTTAGTGTCGCGAGTCGGTGACATCGTACTGGCCATCGGCAACCCCTATAACCTGGGCCAAACCATCACCCAGGGGATCATCAGCGCCCTCGGCCGCATTGGCATGGCCACCACCAGTTATCAGGACTACCTGCAGACCGATGCCGCCATCAACGCCGGTAATTCCGGTGGTGCCCTGATCAACAGTCGCGGCGAACTGGTTGGCATCAACACCATCGCCTTTCACAGTGGCGCCAATGTCGATAGCCAGGGGATCGGCTTTGCCATCCCCTACCCGCTGGCCCACAAGATCATGACCAAGCTGATCGCTCATGGCCGGGTGGTGCGGGGTTATCTGGGCATTAACGGCGGCCAGCTCAACCCGGCCATCGCTCGCCAGATGCAGTTGGGCAGCAGTCAGGGGGTGGTGATCACCAGCCTCGATCCCCAAGGGCCGGCGCAGGGGGCTGGATTGCTGCAGGGGGATATCATCGTGGCCATCGATGGCCAAACCATCGACAGCGTGCATCAGGCCCTGGATCTGATCGCCGAAACCGCGCCTGGGGCCACCGTCACGCTCACCGTCTATCGACGCGGCCAGCGGCTGCAGCAGGCGGTCACCATTGGCGAGCCGCCACAACCCTTCAGCCGTTAACCACTGCCAGGGCGGCGGCCAATCACCACCGCCCGTGCCGGCTTAACCCCGCACCCGCTCGATATGGGCACCGAGGGCGGAGAGCTTGTGCTCGATCTGCTCATAGCCGCGATCCAGATGGTAGATGCGATCGACCACTGTCTCCCCCGCCGCCACCAGACCGGCCAATACCAGCGACGCCGACGCGCGCAGATCGGTAGCCATCACCTGGGCGCCGGTCAGCGGCGGGCTGGGCAGGCAGATCGCAGTATTGCCCTGCAGCTCGATGTTGGCGCCCATGCGGTGCAATTCAGGCACATGCATGAAGCGATTTTCAAAGATCGTTTCAGTGACAGTACCACTGCCCTCGGCCACCACGTTGAGAACCATGAACTGGGCCTGCATGTCGGTGGGGAACGCCGGATGGGGTGCGGTTTTGATGTTGACCGACTTGAGGGTGCGGCCGCGCATATCCAGCTCGATGTAGCCGTCGCCGCTGGTGATGGCGGCACCCGCCTCCTCCAGCTTGGCGATCACCGCTTCCAGCAGATGAGAAGAGGTGTTACGGCAGACGATATGGCCACCGGTGATGGCAGCGCCCACCAAAAAGGTGCCGGTCTCGATGCGATCCGGCAAGACCTGATAGCTGCCGCCGTGCAGGGCCGGCACCCCATGGATCACCAGCCGGTCGCTGCCAGCGCCCTCAATGCGGGCACCCAGGGCGTTGAGGAAGTTGGCCAGATCGACCACTTCCGGCTCACGCGCGGCGTTTTCGATGATGGTGGTGCCATCGGCCAGGGCCGCTGCCGCCATCAGGTTCTCGGTACCAGTAACGCTGACCATATCCATAAAAATGGTGGCGCCTTTGAGACGGCCACCGGGCACTTCAGCTTCAATGTAGCCGTTACGCACATCGATTTTGGCGCCCATCAGCTCCAGACCATGGATGTGCAGGTTGACCGGCCGCGCCCCTATGGCACAGCCGCCGGGCAGCGACACCCGCGCCTTGCCAAAGCGAGCCGCCAGCGGCCCCAGCACCAGAATTGAGGCGCGCATGGTCTTGACCAGCTCGTAGGAGGCTTCCTGCGAGTTAACCGGCCCGGCGTTCACCACCACCTCATGATCACCGCACCAATCAGCCTCGGCGCCCATCTGCCGCAGCAGGGCCAGGGTGGTGGCCACATCCTTAAGCCGCGGCACATTAGTGATGCGCACTGGCTCGGCACACAGCAGAGTCGCCGCCAGGATCGGCAGAGCCGCGTTTTTGGCGCCGGAGATCACCACATCACCGACCAGCGGCCCATTGCCTTGAATACGTAACTTGTCCACCACAACTCCTCAGGACGGCATCAGCAGCTTGCGTTCACGCTGCCATTCGGTGGGGGTAAAGGCCTTGATCGACAGCGCATGCAGCTCCCCCGAGCTGATGGCGGCATTGAGCGGGGCGTAGACCAGCTGCTGGCGTTTCACCGAGCGCTGGCCATCAAACTGGTCGCTGACCACGATCACCTGAACGTGGTAACCATCGCCGCTGACATGCACCTCGCCACCGGCAAAGGCCGGTTCGAGCAGGGTCTTGATCGTATTGAGTTCCATCGCTCTCTCACTCGCCGGTTATCGGCAGGGCATCAACCAGGCCGCTGGCGGCCACCAGCCGCATCAACTGCTGCGGCGCCTCGGTAAATCGCAGTTCACGGCCGCTTTGGCCGTGGGCAGCACGCAGCGCCACCAGAAAGGCCAGGCCCGCGCTGTCAACGCGCCCCAGCTGGCGCAGGCTGATGACGACCTTGCTGTCGCCGCAACAGATGCGGTGCCGCTCCTGCCACAGGGCCGGCACGGTATCGCGGGTCAGCTCACCACTCAACTCAAAGCAGTCGGCACAGAGCTCGCGGATCGCCAGTTCGCCGTTCACGGTGTTGCCACCTCGGCATCGAGGGCGATCTTCTGCTGGTTCTGGGCATCCAGCTGGCGGATCACCTCATCGATCCCTTTCTGGCGGATCAACCCGCCCAGCTCTGCCTCTTTGCCGGAGAGCATGCTCACCCCCTCGGCCACCATGTCAAAGGCCTTCCACTCGCCGGTCTTGGCGTTGCGGCGCAGGCGAAATTCGAGATTGATATCCGGCTTACCCGGTTCGGTCACCACCACCCTGATGGTGGCCATATCGCCATCCACGGGGGGCTGGCTGGTGGGGAAGTTGGCCTGCTGGCCGCGATACTTGGTGAACAGGCTGGCATAGGTGGAGACCAGATGGCCCTGAAACACCGCCACGAACTGCTCGCGCTGGGGTTTGCTGATCTGCGGCAGCGACGAGCCCATCACCTTGTAGGCGGCGTAACGCACGTCCACATGCGGCAGCAACACATCACGCACCAGACCGCGCAGAATTTCGGGGTTGGATCGCCATTGCGGCTCTTCGGCGCGAATGCGATCAAAGGTGGTGCCAGCCACCTCCTTGACCAGTGCCAGCGGCTCATCGACCGCCTGCACCGGCAGGGCCAGCGCCAGCAGCAGAGCAAACAGGGCAGAGAGGTAACGCATCACTTGTTGTCCTGGTTGTAGAGGAACTGGGAGATGAGGTTCTCAAACACCAGTGCCGACTTGGTATCACGGATGCTGTCGCCGTCCTTGAGCAGGGCTGTGCCCTCCTCCTCGTCGATGCAGCCTGGAGTGATGCCAACGTACTTCTC
>JAGOCY010000165.1 GCA_017998495.1 Corallincola sp. | reverse complement strand
GCGCATCTGCTATCTGCACGACATCAAGAACGCCGACGAAGAGACGCGGGTGATGGCGGCGCGCGAGACCGCCGACATCTATGCGCCGCTGGCCAACCGCCTCGGCATTGGTCAGCTCAAGTGGGAGCTTGAAGATTTTGCCTTCCGCTATCAGCACCCTGATATCTACAAGCAGATCGCCAAGCAGCTGGATGAGAAGCGCCTCGCCCGCGAGCAGTACATCAGCGACTTTGTCGCCGCCCTGACCCAGGCGCTGGCGGCCGAGGGGGTTAAGGCTGAGGTCTATGGCCGGCCCAAACATATCTACAGCATCTGGAAGAAGATGCAGCGCAAGCAGTTGTCGTTCAGCGAGCTGTATGACGTACGCGCGGTGCGGGTGGTGGTCGACAAAATTCAGGACTGTTATGGCGCATTGGGGGTGATCCACACCCAGTTCCACCATCTGCCCAAGGAGTTTGACGACTACGTCGCCAACCCCAAACCCAATGGTTATCGCTCCATCCACACCGTCGTCGTGGGGCCCGAGGGCAAAGCGGTGGAGATCCAGATCCGCACCCGCCAGATGCATCAGGATTCGGAGCTGGGCATCGCCGCGCACTGGAAGTACAAGGAAGGGACGGTGGCCGCCAAGGGCGGTTACGAGGAGAAGATCGCCTGGCTGCGCAAGATCCTGGCCTGGCAGGAGGAGATGGCCGAAAGCGGCAATCTGGTGGAAGAGCTGCGTAATCAGGTGTTCGAAGATCGGGTCTACGTGTTCACCCCCAAAGGCGACGTGGTTGATCTGCCGGCGGGCTCGACCCCCCTCGATTTTGCTTACCACATCCACAGTCTGGTCGGCCATCGCTGCATTGGCGCCAAGATCAGCGGCCGCATTGTGCCCTTTACCTACAAGCTGCAGACTGGCGATCAGGTGGAGATCCTCACCGGTCGTGAGCCGTCGCCGAGCCGTGACTGGCTCAACCCAGATCTCGGCTATCTCACCAGCAGCCGGGCGCGTGGCAAGGTGCAGCAGTGGTTCCGGCTGCAGGATCGCGACAAGAACCTCGAAGCCGGCCGCCACATGCTGGAAGCCGAACTGTCGCGCTGTGGTCTCAAGCTGGCCGATGCCAGCCACGCGCTTGAGCGCTTCAACGTCACCAATGTCGATGATCTGCTGGCTGCCATCGGTGCTGGCGATGTGCGCCTCAATCAGGTGGTCAACCACCTGCAGCAGAAGCTGAAAAAACCGGTCGATGATGACGACATCGCCCACATGATCAAAAAGGTCGGCCACGCCCCGAGCAAGCGCGACAAGGACTCGGTGGTGGTGGACGGGGTCGGCAACCTGCTCACCCATATGGCCCGCTGCTGCCAGCCGGTGCCGGGCGATGTGATCACCGGTTATATCACCCAGGGGCGTGGCATCTCGGTCCACCGCAGCGACTGTGAGCAGCTGCAGGACCTGCTGGAAGCCCACCCGGAGCGCGCCATCGATGTCTCCTGGGGTGAAAACTACGCCGGTGGTTACACCGTCACCATCCGCATGGTGGCCAGTGACCGCAGCGGCCTGCTGCGCGATATCACCACCATTCTGGCCAACGAGAAGATCAACGTGCTGGGGGTGAAGAGCCACTCAGACGTGAAGACCCAGACTGCGGTCATCGACATGGAGATGGAGGTCTACAACATCGACCGCCTGACCAAGGTGCTGGCGCTGCTCAACAATATGAACGACATCATGGAGGCCAAACGGCTGTGACCGATAACGCTGCCTCTCCACGCCCCGATATCCAGCGGCTGCTGGCGATCATGAGCGCCCTGCGCGATCCGCACAGCGGCTGCCCATGGGACATCAAGCAGAACTTCGCCACCATCGCTCCCTATACCCTTGAGGAAGCCTGCGAGGTGGTGGATGCCATCGAGCGCCAGGACTACGCCGAGCTCAAGGATGAACTGGGCGACCTGCTGCTGCAGGTGGTGTTTCATGCACAGATGGCGCGTGAGCAGCAGCTGTTTGATTTCGACGATGTGGTGGCCGCCATCTGCAGCAAGCTGATCCGCCGTCATCCCCATGTATTTGGCGAACTGGCGGTGAGTGGTGAGGCCGAGGTCAATGCCAACTGGGAACGGATCAAGGCCGGCGAAAAAGCCGAGCAAGGCAAGACTCCTGCCTCGATCCTGGGTGATGTGCCGGTGGCTCTGCCGGCGCTGGCGCGCGCCGCCAAGCTGCAGAGCCGGGCGGCCAAAGTGGGCTTTGAGTGGCCCGAGATCGGCGGGGTGGTGGCCAAGATCCACGAGGAGCTAGCCGAACTCCAGGCCGAACTGGAAGCGCCGGAACGCGATGATGACAAGGCCGCCGCCGAACTGGGCGACCTGATGTTTGTACTGGCCAACATGGCCCGCTGGCTGGGGCGTGATCCCGAGCAGTTGCTGCGTCAGGCCAATGCCAAGTTCGAGCGCCGCTTCGGCCATATCGAGCAGTCGGCAGCGGCCGCCGGCCAGCCGCTGCAGGCGCTGTCGCTGGATGAGATGGAAGCCCTGTGGCAGCAGGCCAAGCAGCGCGGGCTGTGACCCTTAACTGTGTTGTCCGGGTTTGACCTGTCGCAAGGCAGAACTGTGACGGATCTCTAAACTGGGCGGCGCGTTGAGGGGGGGGGAGGCCTTTGCTATACTGCCGTCCCGTCTGATTCCCTTCACACGACAACCTATTCCGGGCTCGGCATGACAACACGCTATATCTTTGTTACAGGCGGGGTGGTTTCCTCTTTGGGTAAGGGGATTGCCGCTGCGTCGCTCGGGGCACTTCTGGAAGCGCGTGGCCTTAAGGTCACCATCATGAAGCTCGACCCTTACATCAATGTCGACCCCGGCACCATGAGCCCGTTCCAGCACGGCGAAGTCTATGTGACTGAAGATGGTGCTGAGACTGACCTGGATCTGGGCCACTACGAGCGCTTCATCCGCTCCAAGATGACCCGCAAAAACAACTTCACCACCGGTCGCGTTTACGCCGATGTGCTGCGTAAAGAGCGCCGCGGTGATTATCTGGGCGCCACCATTCAGGTGATCCCGCACATCACTAACGCAATCAAAGAGCGAGTGGTGGAAGGCGGCGAAGGCTACGACGTGGCCATTGTCGAAGTGGGCGGCACCGTGGGTGATATCGAATCCCAGCCGTTCCTCGAAGCGATCCGCCAGCTGGCCACCGAGATTGGCCGTCAGCGTGCGCTCTTTGTGCACCTCACCCTGGTGCCCTACATGGCCGCTGCCGGTGAGGTGAAAACCAAGCCGACTCAGCATTCGGTCAAAGAGCTGCGCTCTATCGGTATCCAGCCCGATGTGCTGATCTGCCGCTCTGACCGCAATGTGCCGGCTAACGAACGGGCCAAGATCGCGCTCTTTACCAATGTTGAAGAACGCGCCGTTAT
Organism: Corallincola sp.; assembly: GCA_017998495.1. Lineage (GTDB taxonomy): Bacteria > Pseudomonadota > Gammaproteobacteria > Enterobacterales > Neiellaceae > RGIG665. The sequence goes on along the minus strand of JAGOCY010000165.1, from coordinate 1,274 downwards.
CTCGCTCAAGGATGTCGACTCCATCTACCGCATTCCGGCGCTGCTCAACAGCCAGCAACTGGATGAGCTGGTAGTGCAGCGTTTTGGCTTCAACTGCCCGCCGGTCGATCTGTCGGACTGGGAGCAGGTGCTCTATGCCGAAGCTAACCCGGTAGGCGAAGTGACGGTCGCCATGGTCGGCAAATATGTCGAGCTGCCCGACGCTTACAAGTCGGTCAACGAGGCGCTCAAGCATGCCGGCCTCAAGAACCGGCTGACCGTCCATATCAAGTACATCGACTCCCAGGACCTAGAGACCAAAGGCCTCGCGGTGCTGCAGGGGGTGGATGCCATTCTGGTGCCTGGCGGCTTTGGCTCGCGCGGTATCGAAGGCAAGATCCTGGCGGCCCGTTATGCTCGCGAACATGGCGTACCCTATCTGGGTATCTGTCTCGGCATGCAGGTGGCGATGATTGAATACGCCCGCCACGTGGCCGGCCTTGAAGGGGCCCACAGCACCGAGTTTGATGTCAACACGCCGCACCCGGTGGTTGGCCTGATCACCGAATGGCTGGATGCGGCCGGCAAGGTTGAGACTCGCAGTGAAGAGTCGGATCTGGGCGGTACCATGCGCCTCGGCTCGCAGCAATGCCATCTGGTTGAAGGCTCGCGCGCCCGGGCGCTGTACGGCAAAGACAGCATCTACGAGCGCCACCGTCATCGTTATGAAGTCAATAACCACTACGTTGACCAGCTGGAGAAAGCCGGTCTGCGGGTGGTGGGTTTGTCGGCGGATCGCAAACTGGTCGAGATCATCGAGATCCCGAATCATCCCTGGTTTGTGGCCTGCCAGTTCCATCCGGAGTTCACCAGCACCCCGCGTGACGGTCACCCGTTGTTTGGCGGCTTTATCGCTGCAGCTGGCGAGTTCCAGAAAAAGTCACTGGGCTGAGCGGTGGCCGGTAACGGCCCCGACGGTTCGGCGAGAAGTTTGGTTTTTTGGTAAACGAAAACTGAGGAAACATCATGGCAAAGATCGTCAAGATCATCGGTCGCGAAGTGATCGACTCGCGCGGTAACCCGACCGTGGAAGCAGAAGTGCATCTGGAAGGTGGTTTCGTTGGCATGGCCATCGTCCCGTCGGGCGCCTCCACCGGTTCGCGCGAAGCCCTTGAGCTGCGTGACGGTGACAAGAGCCGCTTCCTGGGTAAGGGCGTGCTCAAGGCTGTTGGCGCGGTCAACGGCCCGATCGCTGCAGCGCTGATCGGCAAAGATGCCAAGAACCAGGCTGAAGT
>JAGOCY010000164.1 GCA_017998495.1 Corallincola sp. | reverse complement strand
GTTCTACACCGTGCGTAGCTATGAGAAAGAACTTGAAGGTGCTGACGAGACCACCTTCGATGACAAAGAAAACTACTTCGGTATCGGTATCGACCACAAGTTCTAATCAGCACTGCTGAAACAGACTTGAAAGAGAGCGGGGAGCATAGGCTCCCCGCTTTTTTTGTCTGATCCAGCGCAAACCGAGGCCATTGGCAGCAAAGGAGAAATGCGGTGTGGCTGTCGAATTGTGACAGGAAAATTACACTTGCTGCGGTAGCCGACCACGGCGCCGTTACTAGCAGCGAGGACAAGGATAATGAAACGCGCACTGGCTTTGACGATGATAGCTGCCAGCATGGCGGCTTGGGCCGAAGGTGAGATGGTCGGGCCGACGGTATACGGCAAGATCAATCTGGTGGTGGAGCAGGAAGATCTGGGGGTGGCCGGCAAAGACAGCAGCACGGGTGTCTCCAGCTATGCCTCACGCTTTGGCCTCAAAGGCGAAGCCCCGTTGACCGACAATCTGGCGGCGGTCTACATGCTGGAGTTTGGTGTCGGCATTGACAGCGATGGCGACAACATCACCCCGCGCGACCAGTATGTCGGCCTCACCGGCAACTGGGGCACGGCGATGATCGGTCGGCGCAGCACCCTGTTCAAAGAATCCAACAATGCTATTGGTCAGTTTGAGGATATTCAGGGTGACACCCAGTACCTGTTTCCCGGTGACAACCGTCTGACCGACAGCCTGCATTACAAGAGCCCGGCCTTTGGCCAGTTCAGTTTTGGCGCCTCAGTGATCGCCGATGGCAACAGCAGCCAGAATGACGAGACCGGCTACGGTCTGGCCGGCTTCTTCGGCGACGCCGGGTTGAAGAAGGTCGATTACTTTCTGACCGCTGGTTATGAAGATCAGGTGGTGGGTTACACCAACGCCGTGGTTGGTGGCGGGGTGAAGCTGATCGGTATCGAACTGCGGGCCATGGTCCAGCAGAGCGAGAATGACAGCTCGGGCAAAGATGCCACGGGCTGGATGGCCAACGTGGCCTACAACCTCGATAAATGGCGTCTCAAAGCCCAGTATGGCGATGTCGACACCTATGAGCTGGGCTGGAGCAAGCGCAAGAGTGGCGATACCAAGCTCTACTACCAGAACCAGCTGGCGTTGGGCGTCGATTACAGCTTTACCAAGACCACTCAGGCTACCCTCTGGTATGTGCTAGCTGAGCGCGCGCCGGAGGCCTACATCGCTGCCGAGCAGGTGGATGACACCAGCTATGCCGCCATTGGCTTGGTGCACGTGTTCTGAGTTGCAGGGTGGAGGGCGGCTGACGAGCCGCCCTCCCGTTTTACCGATGTCATAAAAGCGTCATGTTGCCGATTGATGATGTTTCGCGGATCAATGAGATAGCCGCTACGACGGACAACGGGACGGACGGATGCAAAGACGAATTCTGGTAGTCGAAGATGAGCAGCCCATTCGCGAGATGCTCAGCTTCATTCTCGACCAACATGGGTATCAGGCGGTTGAGGCCGGCGATATTGACAGCGCCCAGGCGCACCTGCGTGAACCCTATCCTGAACTGATCCTGCTCGACTGGATGCTGCCGGGTGGCAGCGGCGTTGCCCTGTGCAAACAGCTCAAGCGCGACGAAGCGACCCGCCAGATCCCGGTGATCATGCTCACCGCCCGTGGCGAAGAGGAAGACAAGGTGCGTGGCCTGGAAGCCGGCGCCGATGACTATGTGACCAAGCCGTTCTCGCCCAAGGAGCTGATGGCCCGGGTCAAGGCGGTGATCCGCCGAGTCAAGCCGACCAGCCTGGATGAGGCCATTGAGGTGCAGGGGTTGCGCCTTGATCCGGTCAGCCATCGGGTGTCGGTGGGGGAGCAGGCGGTGGAGATGGGTCCTACTGAATTCCGCCTGCTGCACTTCTTCATGACCCACCCGGAGCGCGTCTACAGCCGCGAACAGCTGCTGGATAACGTCTGGGGCACGGCGGTGTATGTGGAGGACCGCACCGTGGATGTGCACATCCGCCGTCTGCGTAAGGCAATGGAGGTGACGGGACATGACCGTCTGGTGCAGACTGTGCGCGGCTCTGGCTATCGCTTCTCGACACGCGCCAACTAAAGGGGTTGCATGCAGACCCGCAATCTGACGCTGACGACTGGTGCGGCAACCCTGATGGTTGCCGCGCTGCTATTGGGGCTGCTGCTGGATGCAGTCACCCTCTGCCTGCTGGTTGCGGCCGCGCTGCTGCTCATCTGGCATTACCGCAACCTCTACCGCGTCAACCGCTACTTGTGGCACAGCCGCCGCTTTGTGCCGCCGGATGGTCGCGGTAACTGGGGGCTGGTGTTTGATGGCATCTACAAGCTGCACCAGCGCCATCTGGAGCGTCGCCGTGAACTGGGCGAGCTGATCCGCCGCTTCCGTGAAGGGGCGGAGGCGATGCCCGATGGTGTGCTGGTACTGGGTAGCCATAACAGCATCATCTGGTGCAATGGCATGGCCCAGCGCCTGCTGGGCCTGCGCTGGCCCGACGATCGCGGCCAGCGCCTGGACAACCTGATCCGTGGCCCCGAGATGAAAGGCTACCTGCAGCGGCGGGCTGATGGCGAGGCCCTGACCCTGGAGTCGCCAGCAATGATCGGCCATATCCTCGAACTGCGGCTGATGCCCTATGGTGATGATCAGCGGCTGCTGGTGATTGGTGATATCACCAAGCTGCGCAAGCTGGAGCGGGTGCGCGAAGACTTTGTGGCCAACGTCTCCCATGAGCTGCGCACGCCGCTGACCGTGATCAAGGGCTATCTGGAGATGATGGCGCCGGACGACGATGACCCGCTGCAGCGCAAGGCGTTGCAGATGATGACTGAGCAGTGTGCGCGCATGGACAGCCTGGTGGCCCAGTTGTCGGAGCTGTCGAGTATTGAGGCTCACGCCTCGGTCGATTTCAGCCGGCGTATTGATGTGCCAGCGCTGCTGCAGACGATCGAGCAGGAGATGGCGACGCTGGTGCAGAACCGCCAGCTCTCCCTGCGCTTTGAGATCAGCCCCGGGTTGGCGATGGTGGGCGATCAGCGGCAGATGCGTAGCGCCTTTTCCAATCTGGTGGTCAATGCCATCAAATACACCCCTGATGGCGGCCAGATCGATGTGCTGTGGCGACGCACCAGCCGTGGCGCCCTGTTTATGGTCAGCGATGATGGCGAAGGGATTGCCCCGGAGCATTTGACCCGCCTGACCGAGCGTTTCTACCGGGTAGACAGCGCCCGTACCCGTAAAACCGGGGGCAGTGGCCTGGGGCTGTCGATCGTCAAACATGCCTTGGCTAACCATCAGAGCCGGCTGCAGATCGACAGTGAGCCGGCCAAAGGCAGCCGCTTCAGCTTTGTTATTCCAGAGGTTTTGCTGGTGGAAGAAAAATCGGCTGATGTCACGAAGGTGTCATAAAGGCGGCCGATACTGCACAGCGTCCCCACGGGGCATCCTGAATCAAACGGAGTGAACCATGTACCTCAAGAACATCTGCGTCGCCATGGGCTTTGCCGCTGCTGTCGTTGCGACCGCTGCCAATGCCGTTGATGCTGGCCTGCCGGAATACAAGAAAGTTGACGGGATCTCCGGCAACCTGTCGTCGGTTGGTTCCGACACCCTCGCTAACCTGATGACTTTCTGGAGCGAAGAGTACAAGCGTCTCTATCCGAACGTTAACGTTCAGGTTCAGGCTGCTGGCTCCTCCACCGCGCCGCCTGCCCTGACCGAAGGCACCGCCCAGTTCGGGCCGATGAGCCGCGCCATGAAGGACAAAGAGATCCAGGAATTTGAAAAGCGCCATGGCTACAAGCCGACTGAAGTGCGCGTGGCCATCGATGCCCTGGCGGTTTACGTCCATCAGGACAACCCGAAAGATGAGTTCACCATGCAGGAGATCGACGCGATCTTCTCCAGCACCCGTGCCTGCGGCGCTATCTCGGACGTCAATGGCTGGGGCGACCTCGGCCTGACCGGCGAGTGGGCCAAGCGCGATCTGCAGCTGTTCGGCCGCAATTCGGTCTCTGGCACCTACGGCTACTTCAAAGAAGTGGCTCTGTGTAAGGGCGATTTCAAGAACACGGTCAACGAACAGCCGGGCTCTGCCGCTGTGGTTCAGGCTGTTTCTGCCTCGCTCAACGCCATTGGTTACTCCGGCATCGGTTACATGACCGCTGGCGTGAAGAAAGCCAAGCTGTCGGCTGACGGCGGCCCCTTTGTTGAAGCCAACATGGAAACGGCAACGTCGGGTGACTACCCGCTGTCGCGCTACCTCTATGTGTATGTCAACAAACACCCGAACCAGCCGCTGGCCCCGCTGCAGGCTGAGTTCCTGAAAATGGCACTGTCCAAGGCTGGTCAGCAGATTGTCGAGAAAGACGGCTACATCCCGCTGCCTGCCGCTGTGGTGGATGCCGAGCTGACCAAGCTGGGCCTGAAGTAACCAACCTCAGCTCCGCCCCCGCGACCCCGGCCCTGCGCCGGGGTTTTTCGTTGTCGCCTGAACCTCGGCCCTGCTCAGCGCGTAACGGGGAGAGGTGCAACGGATAATGGGGCGGGGCAGTGCAGCAGTGGCAGCGTGAACAGCAGGCGCTCGCCGGCCTGGAGCGCCGTTATCGGGCGCAATTGATCAACAGTTTGTCTGGCTTCAAGAGCGCCAACCTGATG
>JAGOCY010000163.1 GCA_017998495.1 Corallincola sp. | reverse complement strand
CCCTGCCCCCAGGGACCGCCATCACGCAGCAGCGCAGCACTGTCGAGGCTGAGCTCAGCATCGCTGAGCTCGCCGTCACTCCAGATCACGCCATTGAGCTGCTCGTTGCTCAGCTGGGCCGCCACCGCTTCGGCAAAGATATGGGCAAAATCAGCAAAGCGCGCGCGCGCGATGGTCAGCCCGGCAGCCATGGCGTGGCCGCCAAAGCGGCGGATCAACCCCGGATGGCGGCTATTGAGCGACTCCAGCAGATCGCGTAGATGCAATCCTTCAATGGAGCGACCCGAGCCCTTGAGTTCATCATCACTGCCGCCGGGGGCAAAAGCCACGGTCGGACGGTGAAAGCGCTCCTTGATGCGCCCCGCGAGGATACCGATCACCCCCTGATGCCAGTCGTCGCGAAACAGGCTGATACCCTGGGGCACCTGACCATCAAGCCCCAGGTGATCGAGGTGAGCCAGCGCCTCCTGCTGCATGCCGGCCTCAATCTCACGTCGCTCGCGGTTGAGATCGTCCAGCTGCAGGGCCAGCTCATCGGCCTCAAGCGCATCATCACAGAGCATCAAACGAATCCCCAGGCTCATATCATCAAGGCGACCGGCGGCATTGAGCCGCGGCCCCAAGGCAAAGCCCAGGTCGGTGGCGCTGAGTACCGCCTGCTGGCGCTTGGCGACCCGGATCAGGGCTGCAATACCGGGGCGGCAGCGGCCAGCGCGAATGCGCGCCAGCCCCTGATGCACCAGAACCCGGTTGTGAGCATCCAGCCTGACCACATCGGCAACGGTGCCTAGTGCCACCAGATCCAGCAGTTCAGCTAGGTTGGGCTCAGCCAGTTGGCATGCGGCGAAATAGCCACGCTGGCGCAGTTCGGCACGCAACGCGCTCATCACGTAAAAGGCCACCCCCACCCCCGCCATCACCTTGGAGGGAAAGGGGCAGTCCGGGCGATTGGGATTAACAATGGCAGCCGCCGGCGGCAAGCGCTCGCCAGGCAGGTGATGATCGGTCACCACCACCGCGATACCCGCGGCATTGGCGGCCGCCACGCCGGCGTGGCAGGAGATGCCAGAATCAACGGTGATGATCAGCTCGGCACCAACAGCCACTGCGTCCGCCACAATCTCCGGCGACAGCCCATAGCCATAATCAAAACGGTTAGGTACCAGAAACTCAACCCGGCGAGCCCCCATGGCCCGCAGCGCCAGCACGCAGAGCGCAGTGCTGGTAGCACCATCGGCATCAAAATCGCCGATCACGACCAACTGGCGTTCGGCCATGATGGCATCGGCCAGCAGTCGGGCAGCATGATCATTGTCTTTGAGTAGCGCGGGATTGAGCAGCGCGCTGGCCGAACGCGCCAGTTCGCTGCCACTGTGAACGCCGCGGCTGGCATATAACCGGCGCAGCAGGGGCGGCAGGCTGGCCGGCAGATGGTCGGCCGCCGGCAATGGCCGGCGGCGCAGCTCAAACTGGGTCACTTGGCAGCCTTGGCCTTGGCTTCCACCTGCTGTGCCGCGATCAGTTTGACCAGATCCTCAGGTGAGATGTAGCCGCCCACCTGTACCCCATCATCGAGATAGACGGCCGGGGTACCGCGCACTCCCAGCATGCTGCCCGCGGCATAATGTTCGGCCACCGGATTCGGGCAGCTTTTCGCATCGACACTCTTGCCATTTTTGGCATCCGTCATCGCCTGACGCTGATCCTTGGCACACCAGATCGCCTCCATCTCGGCAAAGCCCGGCGAGCGCTCGCCTCCCCGAGGGAAAGCCAGATAACGAATGGTGAAGCCGAGATCGTTGTAATCGTCCATCTGCTCATGCAGCTTGCGGCAATAACCGCAGGTGGGATCGGTGAACACCGTGAGCACATGCTGCTGCTTTTTGGCGGGGTAAACGATGGCAGTGTCGGCCAGCTCGGCAAAGGTGGCCTGGCGTAGCTTGCTATAGCTCTGTTCGGTGAGGTCGGTGACCGGCGGCGTCAGCTTGAACAGCTTGCCGTACATCAGATGCTCGCCATCCTTGCTCACATAGAAGATGCCGCCATCGCTGATCGCCTCGTAAAAGCCCTCAACCGGCGATGGCGCCAGCGCTCTGACCGGAGCCCCCACCAGGGCCTCGGCCCGCGCCTTGAGGGTCGCTTCATCCAACGCTGGCGCGGCATTCACTGAGGCAGTCAGTACAGCGCTGGCCAACGCCAAAACCCAACCCTTGATGCTCATCGTCATTCACCTTGTTAAACCGTCAAAACAACCACGCACGCTAGCAACGGCCCGCTGCAGGGCGCAACGCGCAAATGGTTGCACCATGTTTCCACTGTCCGCTGACTGGGCGGCGCTATGGTAACGACCACTACCACGGCTGCAAGTCAGCCGCGCGGATGATGTGCGGCATGTAGCTGTTGCAGGCGGGCACGCGCCACCTGGGTGTAGATCTGGGTGGTCGACAGATCGCTGTGGCCGAGCAACATCTGCACCACCCGCAGGTCTGCGCCATGATTGAGCAGATGAGTGGCGAAAGCATGGCGCAGGGTATGGGGCGACAGCGGAGCCTGGATCGCCGCCTGGCGGGCATGGTGTTTGATGCGGTGCCAGAAGGTCTGGCGCGTCATCATCTGACCGCGGCGACTGACAAAAAGTACCACCGCCGGCTGGCCGTCGAGCAGCAGCGGCCGGCTATGGCGCAAGTAGCGCTCCAGCCATATCCCGGCCTCATCCCCAAAAGGGATCAGCCGGGTCTTGTTGCCCTTGCCGGTGACCCGCAGCACCCCCTGGGGCAGTGCCAGTTGCGTCAGCGGCAGCGACACCAGCTCACTGACCCGCAGACCACTGGCGTAAAGCAGCTCAAGCATGGCGCGATCGCGCAAGCCCAAGGGGTCATCCACGTCAGGTGCAGCCAGAAGCGCCTCAACATCCTGCTCCGACAGGGTTTTGGGCAGTGGCCGACCACGCTTGGGCCCCTCAAGGAGTGCGGTGGGGTCTTGGGCTAGACCACCGCTACGCACGCCATAGCGGTAAAACTGACGCAGCGCCGACAACTTGCGAGCCAGGGAACGCGGGCCAATGCGCGCCGCTTCAAGCGCCAGATAATGCTCTATATCGGCGCGACTCACACCGTGCGTGGCCAACCCGGCCCGTGCCAAGTGGGCGAAGAAATGCCGCAGGTCAGTGCGATAGGCCGTGAGGGTATGGCGGCTGGCACCGCGCTCCAGCATCAGGCTGTCGATAAAGCGGGCCAGCAGCGGCGGATCGCCGGTCACCATGCAGCTTGTTCGAACTCCAGCAACCAGCGCTTGATATCAAAGGTGTCGCCACTGGTGTGGCCGGCGTAACCGCCCAAACCGCTACTGGCCACCACCCGGTGACAGGGGATGATCAGTGGCAGCGGATTAGCCCGGCAGGCGCCGCCCACCGCCCTTGCGCTACTGCCTAACTGCGCCGCCAGCTGGCCATAGGTGAGCACCGAGCCACGCGGGATCTGCTGCAGTGCCGCCCACACCCGCTGCTGAAAGGGGGTGCCCTGAGGTCTGAGCGGCAGGTTGAAGGCAAAGCCGGGCTGGGCAAAATAGGCGCGTAGCTGGCGCACCGTCTCACAGGTCAGGCGAGTCGGCCGAGGGCCAATGCAGCACTGTGGACCTAGCGAGAGGGCCGTGACAAACTCGCCATCGTCATAGACGGCAACAGGGCCGAAGGGAGCCTGAAAATAGCCGGCGGGCACAGCCAATTCGGCCACAGTCTGCACGCAGTCTCACTCCCCATGGTTGCCCCGTGCCCCCAGTTATACAGCGAATAACACCTGATGGAAATCGGCCTGTTCTACGGTTCCAGCACCTGCTACACAGAAATGGCGGCAGAGAAGATCGCCGTCGCACTTTCACCCCATCGGGTGCTGCTGCACAACATCAAAGAAGTGCCGCTGGCGGCGGCTGAACGCTTTGACGTGCTGATCTTTGGCATCAGCACCTGGGACTATGGCGAGCTGCAGGAGGACTGGGCTAGCCACTGGCCGGACGTCGAGCGCATCGACCTGCGGGGACGTATCGTTGCCCTCTTTGGCCTCGGGGACCAGGCGGGCTATGGCGACTGGTTTCTCGATGCCATGGGCATGCTCCATGAGCTGATCCTGCCCAAAGGCGCGCAGCTCATCGGCTTCTGGCCGAACAGCCCCGACTACAACTTCAATGCCTCCAAGGCGCTGACCGCTGATGGCGAATTTTTTGTCGGCCTGGCGCTGGATGAAGAGGGGCAATACAGCGACAGCGACCGCCGCATTCAGCAATGGGCCGCGCAGCTTAAAGAGGAGCTGGCCAGCCTTGGTCATCAGGGCTAACGCCGAGACTGTGGCTAAAGGCGCAGAAGCCAAGCATCCCTCGGGGTCACAATATCCACTTTGTGGCGGCGCGGATGCCGCCCATCCCAACGCCTAGGACTATCGCCATGGCCACCATCATTACCCTGACCCTGAACCCGTCGCTCGATAACGCCACGTCGACACCACGCATCTATCCGGATGGCAAATTGCGCTGTGGTCGCCCCACTTATGAACCGGGCGGCGGTGGCATCAATGTGGCACGCGCCATTCGCAAGCTGGGCGGCGAGGCCCTGGCCCTGTTCCCGGCGGGCGGCCCAACTGGCGAGCATCTAGCACGGCTGCTGGACGATGAAGGAGTGGCCAATCAGCCGTTGGCGATCAGCGA
>JAGOCY010000162.1 GCA_017998495.1 Corallincola sp. | reverse complement strand
GCCGGCTGTTACAAACTATTCACGAAGCTGGTAGATTCGCGCCAGTTTGGTGACCACTGTCCGGGAATTTTACGCCACCCCATGCGGCTCAAGCAGATCCGTCTCGCCGGCTTCAAGTCCTTCGTGGACCCGACGACCGTGCCACTGCCCGGTGCCATGACCGCAGTGGTGGGGCCGAATGGCTGTGGCAAATCCAATATCATCGACGCGGTGCGCTGGGTGCTGGGGGAGTCTTCGGCCAAGAATCTGCGTGGCGAATCGATGACTGACGTCATCTTTAACGGCTCGAGCGCGCGCAAGCCGGTGTCCCAGGCCAGTGTCGAACTGGTGTTTGATAACAGCGAAGGGCGCCTTGGTGGTCAATGGGCCAGCTTCGGCGAGATCGCCGTGCGTCGTCTGGTCAATCGCGATGGCGATAACAGCTATTTCCTCAACGGTAGCCGCTGCCGCCGCAAAGATATCACCGATCTCTTTCTCGGCACCGGCTTGGGGCCGCGCAGTTACGCCATCATCGAGCAAGGGATGATCTCGCGCTTGATCGAGTCGCGCCCGCAGGAGCTGCGCATCTTTATCGAGGAAGCGGCCGGCATCTCCAAGTACAAGGAGAAGCGGCGCGAGACCGAGACCCGGCTGCGCCACACTGGCGAAAACCTCGAGCGCCTCAATGATGTGCGTGCCGAGCTGGATCAGCAGCTGGAGAAGCTCAAACGTCAGGCCAGTGCTGCGCGCCGTTACCGCGAACTGAAAAGCCGTGAGCGCCAGCTCAAGGCTGAACTGGCGGTGGTGCGTTATCTGGGTTTGGGCGAGCAGATGAACGCGCTGGATCGCCAGATCAGCACTCAAGAGCTGGCTTTTGCCGCTGCCGATGCTGAACTGCAGCGCGACGAAACCGCTGACCTAGCGCTGCTGGAGCAGTACGCGAGCGTAGAGCAGGAACAGCGCCAGCTGCAAACCCGGCTGGTGACCGTGGCCACGGCGGTGAGCCGGCTGGAGCAGCAGCTGTTGATGGCCCGCGAGCAGCGGCGGCGGCGGCAACAGGACCGCCAACAGCTGGCTCTCACCCTGGCTAGCGCCGAGCAGGAGATCGCCCAAGGCGAGGAGCAACAGCTGGATCTGGGCGGTCAGGCCGAGCAACTGGCGTTGACTCTGGCCACGGCCGAACAGCAGGTGGCAGAACTAGGCGAACGGCTGGAACAGACGGCCGACGATGAACAGCAGGCTCAGCAGCAATGGCGCCATCTTGAACAGCAGCAGCGCGAACTGACACGCCAGCGGGAGCAGGCCAGTGCCCGGTTGCGCCATCTGCAGCAGCAGACGATCGAGTTGCAGCAGCGCCTCGCCGCCTTTGAGGATGCAGATCTGGCGTCAATGCAGCTGGAGCTGGCAGCAGCGGAGGAGGCGGTGGTGGTTGCCGACCAGCGCTGCCAGCAGGGTGAGCAGCATGCCCTTGCTCAGCAGCAGCGGGTGGCAGCAGAGCAGCAACAGATAGCGCAGCTGCAGCAGCAGCTGACGACGCTGCGTGAGCAGCTCGCCGAAGCCAATGCCCAGCATCAGCTGTTGAGTCAGCAGCTGGCGTCAGCGGTGGCTGCCGCAGACGCGCCACAATCAACCTCAGAGCCCTTGTGGCTGTCCACCATCGCTGTGGCCGCTGGCTGGCAAGGCGTAGCCGAGGCACTGCTGACCCCATTTATGGCCGCTGTGAGCGCTGATGAGGCTGAGCACCCCCATATTGCCCGTCACAGCCGCTTGCCGATTCAGCCCGGCACCCTGGCCGAGGTGGTAACGGGGGCTGGGGGCCTCACCAGTTGGCTCAATACCATAGTGCTGGCCGCTGATCTGCCGCAGGCGCAACGGCGTCTGGCCGATCTGCCGCTCAACCATAGCCTGATCACCGCTGATGGTCATTGGCTCGGCCACGGCTGGTGGGTCCGCCTTAGCCAACGCGAATCGACACCGCTGGCTTGGCAGCAGCAGTTGCAGCAGCTGGAGCCCCAGATCAGCCAATGGCAGCAGCAGCGCCAGCAGCTCGATGCGGCGTTGACCGAGCGACAGTTGCAGCAGCAGGCGGCCGCTGCCCAATTAGCATTGCTCCATCAGCAGGGGCGCGACCATCAGCAGCAGCTGGCCAATACCCGTCAGCGTCAGGCGTTGGCCAGCCAGGCCCTGCAAGCGGCTGCGTCGGCGGCCCAACGTCAGCAGCAGCAGCGCGCCGCTGAGCAGCAGCGGCTGGATCAACTGGCGCCGGAGCTGGATGCGGTGGATGAACAGCTGATGCTGCTCGACGATGCCCTGACCCAGCTCCAGCCGCAGCTATTGGCGGCTGAGCAGCGCCAGCAACAGCTGCATGGTCAGCGTCAGCAGTTGATGGGCGGCCTGCAGCAGGCGCAACAGCAGCGCCACCAGACATCCACCCGGTTGGCCAGTGTTCAGGCTCATCTGCAGGCCAGTACTGATAGTCAGCGCCGCGCACGCCAGCAGCGCGATGCCCTGGCGTTGCGTCTGGCCCAGCTGGATGACGAGCTGGCGGTTGAGGTCGACGCGGAGGAGCAGGACCAAGAGCTGCAACTGCTGCTGGAAGAGCGCTTGCAGGTGGAGCAGGCGCTGGCAGAGGCTGGCAGCCGGCTGGCAGCCATGAGCGATGAGCGACGTGCCGCTCAGGAGCGCCGTCGTCAGGTGGGTCAGCGTCGCGAGCAAGTGCGGACCGAGCTGGACCGTTTGCGGCTGGAGCGGGAAGGGCTGTCCAGCAGGGCGGCGCTGGTACTCGAGCAGCTGCAGGAGATGCAGGTTGAGCTCAAGAGCCTGATCGAGACCTTGAATCCGGATGCCGATGAGCAGGCGATGGCTCGCGAACTGGAGCAGATTGCCACCGCCGTGAGCCGGTTAGGGCCGATCAACCTGGCCGCCATCGAAGAATATGATGCCCAGGCCGAGCGCAAATCCTATCTCGATGCGCAGTTCGACGATCTGCGTCAGGCGGTAGAGACGCTGGAAAATGCCATCCGCCGCATCGACCGTGAAACACGGCAACGTTTTCGAGATACCTTTGATCAGGTCAATGCGGGGCTGCAGACCCTGTTTCCCAAGGTTTTCGGTGGTGGCAGCGCCTATCTGGCGCTGACTGACGAGGATCTGCTGGAGACGGGCGTTACCATCATGGCCCGACCGCCGGGCAAGAAGAACAGCACAATCCATCTGCTCTCCGGTGGCGAAAAGGCATTGACCGCTTTATCATTGGTTTTCGCAATTTTTCAGCTCAACCCTGCGCCATTTTGCATGCTGGATGAAGTAGATGCGCCACTGGACGATGCCAACGTCGGGCGCTTTTGCAACCTGGTGCGGGAGATGTCGGCAGCTGTACAGTTTGTGTTCATTTCACACAACAAGGTTTCAATGGAGATGGCGACCCACCTTACCGGGGTTACCATGCACGAACCGGGCGTATCGCGCATGGTCGCGGTAGACATCGAACAGGCACTCAGTTACGCGCAAAGCGCGTAACAAGCGGGAAGGAAAGATGGAAGTAGGCCTCAGAATTGTGCTCATCCTCGTTGGCATCCTGTTTATCGGGGCGCTGCTTATTCATGGACTTTGGTCGATCCGCAAGGAACGTCAGCAGAAAAAAGCGCCATTACCGCGCTTTGATGAGAATGGCGAGGCCATAGACCCTGAAGGTTTTGATCGCGATGGCATTGGCAAACTGCGGGTGATCACCCCCGACGAAGCCAAAACCAAAGTACCTCCTCGGGCAGCCGCGCGCGAAGCCGCCAAGCGTGAGCGTTTGGGCGGCAAAGCTGAGCCAGCGGCCAAAGCAGCAGGTAGCAGCAAAGAGCGCCAGGAGCCGAGCCTGCGTCAGGAACCGCTGTTTGCCGAGCAGGCGCAGTCGACCGAGGCCAATGATCTGGACGAAACCGTTGCCCTTGTCGATGACAGCGAGCCGCTGGGCGAGCCGGAAGATGTGCTGGTACTCAACGTGATGGCGCGTGAAGGCAAAGAGATCAAAGGTGCCGATCTGCTCGATGCGTTGCTGCCGCTGGGTTTCAAGTTTGGCGAGATGTCGATTTTCCATCGCCATCAGGACACCGCCGGCAACGGTGCGGTGCTGTTTAGCATGGTCAATATGGTCAAGCCGGGCACCTTCGATGTGGATGCCATGGCCACCTTCCGCACCTGCGGCGTGTCGCTGTTTATGACTTTGCCTTGTCGTGGCGAGGCAGAAGCCAACTTCGACATGATGCTGCGCGCCGCCGAGCAGTTGTCCACCGAACTGGGCGCTGAACTGCTGGATGACCAGCGCATTCCGCTGGGTAAACAGAAGATCCGCCATTACCGCGACCGCATCCGCGAGTATGAGCGGCGGCGCTTACTGGCCCACTGATCACCACGCCTGCAGCGCCTCCACCCGGAGGCGCTGTGCTATTGAGCCCTTGTCTGCCGGAGTCTGCCGTGAATCCTGCCCAACGCATCGCTGAACTGCGCACTCAGTTGCATCGCCATAACCACAGCTATTACGTACTGGACGAGCCGACCATCCCCGATGCCGAATATGACCGGCTGATGGTCGAGCTGCGACAGCTGGAAGAGGCGCATCCAGAACTGGTGACTGCGGATTCACCCAGCCAGCGGGTGGGCGGAGCGCCGCTGGCCGCCTTTGCCCAGGTGCGCCATGAGCAGCCGATGCTGTCGCTGGATAATGTCTTTGACGAGGGCAGTTTTGGTG
>JAGOCY010000161.1 GCA_017998495.1 Corallincola sp. | reverse complement strand
TCCTGACACCAATGGTGTCTTGCATTAGTGTTGCTCGGTTAAGTTGCCAAGGTATGACCAGATCACAGATGTCTTAACCATCATCGGCATACCTACCGCAGGCTGGAGCCAAACGGTGAGAATCGCAGAACCTAGCAAACTTCGTCAAACGTGTAGCGAACGTCGCCGAAAAAAATCCAGAATCAGGTGCGGAAAGTCGGACTAAGGCACAGGGACGTGACTTTGTGGCGACCCCGAAGGCCGGCAGAACTACAGCCAGATCTCGATGGTGGTGATCGTGGGGGCGCCCGGGTGTGCAGAGGGGCGTGGCGATACGCCCCTCTGCCCCGGCGCGAGGTGGGCAACCTCGCTCTGCAGCGGCGCAGCCGCAATCTGCCGCGCCGCAGGCGCAACGGCCACGCAGTGGCAGTCTGAGATGCGAGCTACGAGCTACGAGCTACGAGCTACGAGCTACGAGCTACGAGCTACGAAACGCTAGTTTCAGCCAGCCCGACCGGCGGGCCGCCTGCTAAGGCGCAAACCACCCCAGTTGCGGTGCCAACGCCACCACCTCACCAATCACAATCAACCCGGGCGAGGCGATCTGTTCGTGGCGCACGCTGGCGGCCAGCTGGCCGAGGTGGGTGAGGCGTACGCGCTGAGCGGTGGTGGTGCCGCGTTCAATCAGCGCCACGGGGGTGGACGGGTCGCGGCCGTGATGGATGAGCTGCTGCTGGATCTGCTCGCTGGTGAGCAGCCCCATGTAGATCACCAGGGTCTGGTGCGGGCGGGCCAGCGCGGCCCAGTCCGGCTCTTTGCCGCCGTAACGGCTCTGGCCGGTGATAAACACCACCGTCTGCGCTGCATCGCGGTGGGTAAGCGGGATGCCGGCATAGGCGCTGCAACCAGCGGCGGCGGTAACGCCGGGCACCACCTCAAAGTCGATACCGGCATCAGCCAGGGTCTGCAGCTCTTCGGCGCCACGGCCAAAGATGAAGGGGTCGCCGCCTTTTAACCGCACCACCCGTTTGCCGGCTTGGGCGTAGGCCAGCAGCAGTTGGTTAATCTGCTCCTGCGGCACGCTGTGGGCACCGGCACGTTTGCCGACGCACACCGTCTCAGTGCCCTCCGGCAGCAGCGCCAGTAGTTCAGGCGCGGCCAGATAGTCGTAGAGCACCACTTCGGCCGCCAGCAGCCGGGCCAGCCCTTTGGCGGTGATCAGGCCCGGATCACCGGGCCCGGCCCCCACCAGCGACACCGTCACCGGCGGCCAGTGGGCCGCCAGCTTGGCCAGGGCGCTGGCAAGCGCCATCAGATGCCGTCGCCTTCGATGTTTTCGTGCAGGCCGCACTCGCGCTTGAGACCGAAGAAGCGGGTCTCCTCTTCGCTCATGCCCAGCTCCATCGGCCGGCTGGTGTGCCAGTCACCGACCGAGACATAGTTCTGCTCCCACAGCGGGTGGTAGGAGAGGCCATGCTCCTTGAGGTAGTAGTGGACATCCTTGTTGCTCCAGTCGATCACCGGCAGCACCTTGAAGCGGCCGCGCTGAATGGCCAGCACCGGCAGCTTGGCGCGGCTGCCCGACTGATCGCGGCGCAGGCCGGAGAACCAGGCGCTGGCGTTCAGCTCGTTCAAGGCGCGGGCCATCGGCTCGACCTTGTTCATCTTGTTGTAGCGCTCGATGCCCTCAACCCCCTGCTCCCACAGCTTGCCGTAGCGCGCCTCCTGCCAGGCCGGTGACAGCGCGGCGCTGTAGACCTTGAGGTTGAGCTTGAGCTTGTCGGTCAGCTCGTCGATGAACTGGTAGGTCTCGGGGAACAGGTAGCCGGTGTCGGTCAGCACCACCGGGATCTCAGGCGCCTCGCGGGTGACCAGATGGAGCATCACCGCCGCCTGAATGCCGAAGCTGGAGCTGAGCACCGCCGTGCCTTCGAGGTTTTCCAGCGCCCAGCGCACCCGCTGCTGGGCGGTCATCGCCTCCAGCTGCTGGTTGATGGGGGCCAGCTTCTCCGCCTGCTCGGCGGCACTCAGGCCCGCAAAGTCGGCCAGCTTAATCATAAAAATCCCTCGCTGAATCCACCACCTCGCGGATGATGCCGGCGCGGATGGTGAAGTCGCCGAAGCCTTCACCCGGCTGACGCTCAGCCACCCAGCGGCCGATCAGGCTATCCAGCTCGCTGAAGATCTCCGCTTCACCGATGTTTTCGCGGTACATGCGCGGGATGCGGTTACCGAACTCGTCGCCGCCCAGGTGCAGGTTGTATTTGCCCGGCCCTTTGCCGACCAGCCCCACCTCGGCCAGCATCGCCCGGCCGCAGCCGTTGGGGCAGCCGGTGATGCGAAAGACGATGGCATCGTTGGCCACGCCATGGTTGGCCAGCAGCTGCTCGATGCGGCTGACATAGTCCGGCAGCACCCGCTCCGCTTCGGCCATCGCCAGCGGGCAGGTGGGCAGGGCGACGCAGGCCATGGAGCTCAGGCGCTGGTTGCTGTGGCTGTCGTCGATCAGGCCATGGTCACGGGCGATCTGCTCGATCTGGGCTTTGAGCTCAGCGGGCACCCCGGCCACAACAAGATTCTGGTTGGCGGTGATGCGCAGGTCGCCCGGATGGATCTCGGCGATCTTGCGCAGCCCGGTTTTCAGCGGCTTGTTGGGGAAATCGAGCACCCGGCCGTTTTCGATAAACAGCGTCAGGTGGTGCTTGCCATCAATGCCTTCAACCCAGCCGAAACGGTCACCACGGCTGGTGAACTCGTAAGGGCGGCTGGCGGCGAACTGGATGCCGGCGCGCTTTTCCACCTCGGCCTTGAACAGCTCAACCCCCACCCGCTCCAGGGTGTATTTGGTCTTGGCGTTCTTGCGCTCGCTGCGGTTGCCCAGATCGCGCTGGGTGGTCACCACAGCCTCGGCCACTGCCAAGGTGTGGGACAGCGGCACAAAGCCAAAGTCGGTGGCTTTACGCGGGTAGGTGGCCTTGTCGCCGTGGGTCATGGCCAGGCCACCGCCCACCAGCACGTTAAAGCCGACCAGCTTGCCGCCTTCGGCAATGGCGATGAAGTTGAGATCGTTGGCGTGCACATCGACATCGTTGTGCGGCGGGATCACTACTGTGGTTTTGAATTTGCGCGGCAGATAGGTGGCGCCGAGGATCGGCTCCTCGGTGCTCAGCTCCTTCTCGCCATCCAGCCAGATCTCGTAATAGGCGCGGGTGCGCGGCAGCAGGTGCTCGGAGATCTTCTTGGCCCATTCATAGGCTTCGGCGTGCAGTTCAGATTCCACCGGGTTGCTGGTGCACAGCACGTTGCGGTTCACATCACCGGCGGTGGCGATGGAGTCGATGCCGGTGCTGGCCAGCGCCTGATGCACGCTCTTGAGGTTGCGCTTCAAGACGCCGTGGAACTGGAAGGTCTGACGGGTGGTCAGGCGGATGCTGCCGTAATGGGTGAACTCCTCCGCCCAGCGGTCGATATCCAGCCACTGTTTGGGGGTGATGATGCCGCCCGGCAGACGGGCGCGCAGCATCATGTTGATGAACGGCTCCAGCTTGGCCTTGGCGCGCTCGGCGCGGATGTCGCGGTCATCCTGCTGATACATGCCGTGAAAGCGGATCAGCATGAAGTTATCGCCGGTCACGCCACCGGTCAGGCCATCCTTGAGATCCTCGGCGATGGTGCCACGCAGAAAGTTGCTCTGGCCCTTCAGGCGTTCGGCGTCGGAGAGTTTGGCTTGGCTCATTAGTAGACATCCCGTTGATAGCGTTTGGCGCGGCGCAGCTCGTTGAGGTACTCCTCGGCGTCTTCCTGGCTCTTGCCGCCATGGCTGACAATGATCTCCAGCAGCGCATCCTGCACATCTTTGGCCATGCGGCTGGCGTCGCCGCAGACATAGACGTGGGCGCCGCGCTCCAGCCAGCCCCAGACCTCAGCACCCTGCTCGCGCAGCCGCTGCTGGACGTAGATCTTATCTTTCTGATCACGGCTCCAGGCCAGATCGATGCGGGTCAGCAGGCCCGACTTCTTCCACCCCTGCCATTCCACCTGATAGAGGAAATCCTCGGTGAAGCTGGGGTTGCCGAAGAACAGCCAGTTGTCGCCACTGGCGCCACGGGCGTCGCGCTCCTGCATAAAGGCGCGGAACGGGGCGATGCCGGTGCCGGGGCCAACCATGATGATCGGCGTGCTGTCGTCGGCCGGCAGACGGAAGTTGTCGTTGTGCTCGACAAACACCCGCACCTCGCCACCTTCGGCCAGCCGCTCGGCCAAAAAGCCGGAAGCTCCCCCTAAGTGTTCATGGCCAAAGGCGTCGTAACGCACCACGGCCAGGGTCAAGTGCACCTCTTCGCCCACTTCCGCCTGGCTGGAGGCGATAGAGTAGAGGCGCGGTGCAAGGCGGCGCAGGGCGGCCAGCAGCTGCTCGCTGCTGACCTTGGCCGGGTGCTCGCGCACCACGTCGATCACCTGACGCTCGCCGATGTAACCACGCAGCGCCGCCGGGTCGGCCTGCAGCTCCAGCAGGGCGGCAATGTTGCCGGCCTCGGCATAGCCTTTGACGAAACCGGGGGTGAGCTGGGTCAGCTCGTAGTCGCGGATGAGGGCATCGCGCAGGCTGAGGCTGTTGCCATCGACGCTGACGCTGCTGCCACCATCAAGGCCGGTCAGGGCCAGCAGCTCATCGACCATGGCGCCGTCGTTATCAAACCAGACGCCAAGGGCATCGCCCGGCTGGTAGCTCAGATCCGAGCCGGCCAGATCGATCTCGATATGGCGGA
>JAGOCY010000160.1 GCA_017998495.1 Corallincola sp. | reverse complement strand
GCTGGAAGGCGGCTTCATCGATGCGCCGGCCAAAGTAGCGCTCACTAAAGCTGACGCAACCCATGATGTGGCTCGACAGCTGCTGTAGTTCGAACCCTTCGCCGAGGGCCAGCTCGGTACTGCCGCCGCCGATATCGACCACCAGAGTGCGGCCGCTGAGTTGCTCGGTGTGGGCCACCCCTTGGTAGATGAGTCGGGCCTCTTCATGGCCCGAGATGATCTCTACGGGATAGCCGAGAATCGCCTCGGCGGCGCGCAAAAAGCGCTGGCGGTTACGGGCCTGGCGCAGGCTGTGGGTGGCAACAATGCGCACCCGAGCCCCCTCCAGCCCCTGCATACGCTCAGCCATGCGCTTGAGCGTAGCCAGCGCCCGCGCCATCGCCTCTTCGCCCAGCTGATGCTGGTCATCCAGGCCGGCTGCCAGCCGTACCCGCTCTTTGTGCGTAGAGAGCACCTGCACCGCACCTCGGTTGAGGCGGGCAATAATGCTGTGAAAGGAGTTGGAACCGAGATCAATGGCGACCAGGTGGCCATGGCTGGGCAGAGCGACCGGAGTGGACCGGGTGGGAGACATAAGGGCAGATCACCTGTTGCAGTAGACACTTCAGCTTAGACGCTGGTGATGACACTTTGGTGACGGCGCTGTGGTCGCGGCTGAGGCTGGCGCCGCTGGCCTCGGCCCGTTAGTCTTGCCCCATTGATGCGTTTGTTTTGTGAATGTTGCCGTGCCCTTCAGTGCCACCCCCCGCGATCCCTTGCAGCACAACCTTGATCTGGTGATCACCCTGCTGGAAAAGCACAAGGTGGTAGAGGCACTGGTCCACAAGCAGGAATCGCCACGCCAGGTGCTGGTCGAGCAGCTGGTTCATCGTCAGAACCTGAACGAGCTGCGCCATCACCTCGAACGCCTGCACCCGGCCGATGTGGCTCACATCCTTGAGGCGTTGCCGCTGCATGACCGCCTGATCGTCTGGGATCTGGTCAAGTCAGAACAGGATGGCGAGATCCTGCTTGAGGTCTCCGATGCCGTGCGCGAAACCCTGCTTGCCGACATGGCACCACAGGAGATTGTGGCAGCGGCGGAAGAGCTGGACGCCGAGGAGATCGCGGAACTGGCGCATGATCTGCCGGCTGAAGTGGTGAACGCCATCGTCACCCGGCTCGATGAACGCGAGCGCGCCCAACTGCAGGCGGCCCTCACCTATGAGGACGATCAGGTGGGGGCGATCATGGATTTTGATGCGGTGCGCATCCGCTCTGATGTACGGCTGGAGGTGGTGTTGCGCTATTTGCGGCGCTTCGATGAGCTGCCACACCAGACCGACAAACTCTTTGTGGTTGACGATGATGGCCTGCTGCTTGGTGCGCTGCCGCTGGAGAGCCTGCTGCTCGGCGATCCGGACGCCGAGGTCAGCGCGGTGATGGCGCGTGAGCTGGTGACCTTTCAGCCAGCCGACGACGCCGACGACGCCGCCCAGGCCTTTGAGCGCTATGACCTGGTCTCGGCACCCGTGGTCAATGGTCGTGGCCTGCTGCTTGGACGATTGACGGTTAACACCATGATCGACCGGGTGCGCCAGGAATCAGAAGCCGAGACCTTCAGCCTTGCCGGCCTTAACGAAGGTGAAGATCTGTTTGGTCCGGTATGGCGCTCGGCGCGCAACCGTTGGCCGTGGCTGGCTCTCAATATCATCACCGCTTTTATCGCCTCGCGCGTGATCGATGCCTTTGAAGGCAGCATTGTCCAGTTGGTCGCGCTGGCCGCGCTGATGCCCATCGTCTCGGGTATTGGCGGTAATGCCGGTACCCAGACCGCCACCCTGGTGATCCGGGGCCTGGCCCTTGGCCAGATCGCCAGTGCCCGCGTGGCGGCGTTGGTCTTTAAGGAGCTAGGCATCGCCCTCATCAACGGTCTGTTGTGGGGCTCAGTGCTGGGGCTGGTGGCCTACGGCCTCTATCAGCATCTGGGGCTGGGGCTGGTGATGGCTGGGGCGATGACCCTCAACTTGCTGCTGGCAGCATCGGTGGGGCTGACCGTACCACTGGTCATGGACAAGCTGGGGCGTGATCCGGCCTATGGCTCATCGGTGATCCTGACTGCGGTCACCGACGCCATGGGCTTTTTTATCTTTCTCGGTCTCGCCAGCCTGTTCCTGTTCTAGCGCCACCGGGCGACGCGCTGCCGCCGCTGCTCAGGCGGGTACAGCGCTCGCCTCGCGCATCACCTCAAAGCGCAGAAAGCCGATATCACGCACTACTGCGGCCGCTTCGTCGAGGCTGGAATAGAGGCAGGGGTAGTGGCTCTGGCTGCAGGCCAGGGTCAGCTCGCCCTGATCCCGGTCGTGAACCACCACATGCCAGTAACCGCTGGCGCGTGCGGCTACTATGGCCGCGTGGCTCAACAAGCCCTCATTGAACCGCTTCTTCAGCTCACCAAGACGCATAACTTTCTCCTGTCAGCTCGCTGGGCGACGAAAAGCGGCCCCAGTCTACGCCGCTGGCAGCAGCCTGCAGATGACACTTTGATGATCGCGATCAACCCCGATAGCAGCTTGGACCGGCGGTGCAGTTGCCCTGTCGGACTGGAGAGACTCATCAATAATGTTGATGAGTACCTTGGATGCAGGGGCGGGCGCTACGCTTCCTGGTGCGGCGGGTGGTGGTCACTTTGGCGGTAGAGCAGCTGGTTGCTGTTACGGATCATGCGCCGCGCCTCCTGGCGGATGCAGTCGCGCAGCGGATTCTCCACCGCATCAGCACGCCAGATGAATGACAACGGCCGTTCCATGTTGAGCGCCGGCACTCGGAGTTCAACCAGCTTGCCCTGGGCAATGGCATGCGCCACATCCAGATAGGGTAGGCAGCTCAAATAGGCGCCCTGCTGCACCAGCGCCAGGATCACCGGAACGTAGGCGTACTCCCGGCACACATCAAGATCATCGATGTTGCCTTGGACGGCACTTTCAAAGATGCGGCGCACCCCTGAGCCTGGCTCGCGCAGCACCCACTTAGCCTGTTGCAGCTGGGCAAAACTCACCGCCTTGTAGTTGGCGTAAGGGTGGGTTGGGGCGGCGACGATCACCAGATGATCACGACACCAAACCTCCTGCATCAGCCGGTTATCGTCGCAGCGGCCCTCGATGATGCCGAGCTCATAGCCGTAGTTGCGCACCCCCTCAATCACCTGCTCGGTGTTTTTGACATCCAGCAGTATCCGCATCTCTGGAAAGTCGTTATCGAGGCGGCTGACCAGTTCCGGAAACAGGTGAGCGGCGGCCGTTTGGCTGACTGCGGTTGAGATTTCTCCGCTGATCAAGTGGTTGTCGTAGAACCCCAGCTCGATTTGCTGGGCATCAAACAGCAGTTGACGCGCTTTGGGCCGGAGCCAGCGGCCCCAGTGGGTGAGTTGCATGCGCTTGTTCTGACGCTCAAACAACGGTCGCCCCAGCAGGCTTTCCAGCTGGGCCAGGGCCATGCTGGTGGCCGATTGGGTCAGTGCCAGCTGTTCTGCGGCCTGGCTGACGCTGCCGGTGGTGGCGATGGCGTCAAAGATGGCCAGCTGCCTGAGGGAGTAGCGCATAACAAACCTCCTCGGTGGGGAGCTGAAGCATGGGCGCCAGCTGCATCAAATGTCCTGATGCATGATCAAAGAAATTTCAATTGTCCTTGGGGCACCGGCTGCCGCTAGTGTCAGTGCCAATCGATCGCCAACGGGGGCCGGGCCTTGGCCCCGTTGCCCAAGATGAGGACAGCATGGTGCCAGTGTGTCGCAGCCCGCTTGAGATGATGGCCCAGGCCGAATCCTACGCCTTGACCAAGGTGAGCAAACCCGCAGCGACCAGCGTGGCGCTGGCGATCAGTGCCGGGCTATTTATTGCCTTGGGCTATCTGTTCTTCATCACGGTAACCACAGGTGGCGAGACCAGCGGTTGGGGCAGCCTGCGCCTGCTCGGCGGGCTTGCCTTCAGTACTGGCTTGATCATGGTGGTGCTCTGTGGCGGCGAGCTGTTCACCAGCTCGGTGCTCTCAGCCATCGCCGCGGCCAACCGCCAGATTGGCGTCGGCCGGATGCTGCGGATCTGGGGCTGGGTCTATGTCGGCAATCTGCTCGGAGCCTTGCTGCTGGTGGCGCTGGTCATGGCTGGCCGGCTCTATCTGCTCGATCAGGGGCAGTGGGGGCTCAATGTCCTGAACCTGGCCCAGCACAAACTACACCACGGCATGGCAGCGGCTTTCGCCCTGGGGGTGCTGTGCAACCTGCTGGTTTGTCTGGCGGTGTGGATGAGCTTTAGCAGCGAGCAGGTGCTGACCAAGGCGCTGCTGCTGATGCTGCCGGTGGCGCTGTTTGTCAGCAGTGGCTTTGAACACTGCGTCGCCAATATGTTTGTGGTGCCTCTGGCGATGGCTATC
This sequence comes from Corallincola sp., assembly GCA_017998495.1. Classification (GTDB taxonomy): domain Bacteria; phylum Pseudomonadota; class Gammaproteobacteria; order Enterobacterales; family Neiellaceae; genus RGIG665. Next base: position 408 of record JAGOCY010000160.1, on the reverse strand, counting down.
TACCACTGGGCGCCGCCCCATTTCTGGCTGCAGGTCGGGGTTGATGCCGGTCAGTTTGCCGATCTGCGGTTATGGACCTTTATCTCCGCCAATCTACTGCCGGTTACCGTCGGCAATATCGTCGGCGGTGCGCTGCTGGTTGGCCTTGGATATCGGGCTATTTATCGCGGCCTTAGCCCAGCCTGTTTTTCATCGCAACCGGCAGCCAATAGTGGCCAGCCGAACCTTTCCCATGTTGTCATCGAGGAACTCAAGATGCCCATTCGCAACCTGAAAATTAAAGAGATCATGACACCGCCTGAACTGCTGCTGTAGGCCAGCATGCCACTGACTGAAGCCCTGTCACTGATGATGGCCAAAGAGGTCAGTGGCGCCCCGGTACGCGGCGCTAACGGTGATCTGGTCGGT
>JAGOCY010000159.1 GCA_017998495.1 Corallincola sp. | reverse complement strand
GGGTTGTCGGCCGCGGCCAAGTACAAGAAATCGGCACGTACCGTGGGTGACGTGCTGGGTAAATTCCACCCCCATGGTGACAGCGCCTGTTATGAGGCGATGGTGCTGATGGCCCAGCCGTTCAGTTACCGTTATCCGCTGATCGACGGCCAGGGTAACTGGGGGGCACCGGACGATCCCAAGTCGTTCGCCGCCATGCGCTACACCGAAGCGCGGCTGTCCAAATTCGCCGAGCTGCTGCTGGATGAGCTGGGGCAGGGCACAGTCGACTGGGTGCCCAACTTCGACGGCACTCTGGAGGAGCCCAAGGTACTGCCGGCGCGTCTGCCTCATGTGCTGCTCAATGGCGTCACCGGCATCGCCGTGGGCATGGCCACTGACATTCCGCCGCACAATGCGCGTGAGGTGGCCAACGCCTGTGTTCATTTGCTGGATCACCCCGGGGCCACGGTCAGCGAGCTGATGGCCTATCTGCCGGGGCCCGATTATCCAACTGAAGCCGAGATCATCACCCCGGCGGCTGAGCTGGCCAAGATCTACGAAACTGGCCGCGGCACCCTCAAGGCACGCGCCGTCTATCAGGTCGACGGCAACGAGGTGATCATCACCGCCCTGCCGCACCAGTCGTCGAGCAGCAAGATCCTGGAGCAGATCGCCGCCCAGATGCAGGCCAAGAAGCTGCCGCTGGTCACCGATCTGCGTGACGAATCGGATCATGAGAGCCCGGTACGGCTGGTGATCGTGCTGCGCTCCAACCGCGTCGAGGTGGAGCCGCTGATGGCCCACCTGTTCGCCACCACCGAGCTGGAAAAGAGTTACCGGGTCAACCTCAACATCATCGGCCTCAATGGCCGGCCGCAGGTGCGCGATCTGCACAACCTGCTGTCTGAATGGCTGGAGTTCCGCCGCCAGACGGTGATCCGCCGTCTCGAATATCGCCTCGACAAAGTGCTGGCGCGGCTGCATATCCTCGAAGGTTTGCTCATTGCCTTCCTCAATCTCGACGAGGTGATCCGCATCATCCGTTATGAGGATGAGCCCAAGGCCGAGCTGATGCGCACCTTTGCCTTGAGCGACCGTCAGGCCGAAGCGATCCTCGAACTCAAGCTGCGCCACCTGGCCAAGCTGGAGGAGATGAAGATCCGTGGCGAGCAGGATCAACTGGCGGCCGAGCGCGAGATGCTCGAAGCGCTGCTGGCCGATCCCGCCAAGCTGCGCCAGTTGATGAAAGAGGAGATCAAGGCGGCCGCCGACAAGTATGGCGATGGCCGGCGCAGCCCGCTGGTGGAGCGGGTCGAGGCCCGCGCCCTGACCGAGCGCGAACTGACGCCGAGCGAGGCGGTCACCGTGGTGCTGTCGGAGAAAGGCTGGGTGCGCTGCGCCAAAGGCCACGATGTGGCCGCCGATCAGCTCAGCTACCGCGCTGGTGACGGCTTTAAGGCCGCCGCCTGTGGCCGCAGCAATCAGGATGTGGTGTTTATCGATTCCAGTGGCCGCAGCTTCACCACCGACGCCATCTCACTGCCGTCGGCGCGGACTCAGGGCGAACCGCTGACCAGCCGCTTCACCCCGGTGGCCGGCGAAACCTTTGAGCATCTGCTGCTGGCCGAGCCGGAACAGCGCTACCTGCTGGCCAGCGATGCCGGTTACGGCTTTGTCTGTACCTTTGCCGACATGACCGGCCGTAACAAGGCGGGCAAAGCGCTGCTATCACTGCCCAGCGGCGCCAAGGTGCTGCCGCCGGTAGCCCTTGAACCTGCCGACAGCCGGCTGGTACTGGCGGTCACCAGCGATGGCCGGATGCTGCTGTTCCCGCTCGATCAGCTGCCAGAGCTGGCCAAGGGCAAGGGCAACAAGATCATCGCCATTCCCGGCGAGCGTGCCGCCAGCCGTGAAGAGGTGGTGCGGGTACTGACCGTGGTGCCTGCGGGGCGGGCGGTGGTGTTGTGGGCGGGCAAGCGCAAGCTGCAGCTCAATCCGTCTGATCTCGACTATTACCGTGGTGAACGTGGCCGCCGTGGCTCCAAACTGCCGCGCGGCCTGCAGCGGGTCGACCGGGTGGAGCTGGCCGAAGGCTAAGCCGGCAACAGGGTGGTGGCCGTGCTTAGGCCACCACCTTCAGACCTACCTGATCGATGGCACCAGCGACCATGCTGCGTACCGTCAGCAACACCACCCCAACCCGCACCCGCTCGCCAACAATGGGCGCACGGTTAAGGCTGGCGCAGATCAGCTTGGCCAGACTCTGCTCACCCAGCCCTGCGGGTAGCTCCAGCCCATAAACGGCGGCCAGATCGCCGGCCAGCACCTCGCCACTGACCACAAACTCACCGAAGAACTGGTTCTCGGCTAGCGAGCCGGTGGTCGGGTGGTCAACAAACAGCTGGGCCAGGCGGGGAGCATCCTCCTCCGGCGCCAGCACTACGACCCCATCACCCGCCTGCAGCAGCGGCTGATGGTCGGCAAACAGCAGCCGCCCTTCGCGCACCACGGCGACGCCGCGCAGGGGCGGGTGGTGGTCGCCGGGGGGCTTGAGAATGTCAAAGCCGTAACCGATCACCGGCGCCTCAGCCGCCACCTTGAACTGCATTAGGGCAAAGTGCTGATGGTCGGTGCCCAGTACCGGCCGCTGATCCAGCGGCAGCGGATCGGCCGGCACCTCCACCCGCAGCAGGCGAGCCACCCACGGCAGGGTGCTGCCCTGAACCAGCATCGACATCACCACTACCGAACAGGTGATGGAGAAGATGGTCTCGCTATGGGGCAGGCCGGCCAGCAGCGGGAACACCGCCAGCACAATGGGCACCGCACCGCGCAACCCCACCCAGGAGACAAACAGCAGTTCGCGGCGTGGGAACTTGAACGGCAGCAGGCCGATAAACACCGCCAGCGGCCGCGCCGCAACGATGATAAACAGACCAATCATCAGGCTCGGCAGGGCATCGGCAAACAGCCGGGTCGGAGTGACCAGAAAACCGAGAATCAGGAACATACCGGCCTGGGCCAGCCACGCCAGACCATCCATCACCTTGAGCACATGCTCAGTGGCGTGGTTCTTGCAATTCCCCACCACCAGCCCGCACAGATAGATGGCGAGAAAACCGCTGCCGCCCAGATTGTTGGTGACGCTGAACAGGATCAAGCCACCGGAGACGATCAGCAGAGCGTAGAGCCCTTCGGCCATCCGCACCTTGCGCAGCAGCTGGGCCAGCAGCCAGCCGCCCGCTAGCCCGCCGGCAATACCCAGGCTGAACTGCTGGCCAAAGGTGAGCAGCAAATTAAGGGGGCCGGGGGCGGCTTCGCCACTGAGCATGGCCACCAGCGCCATCACCAGAAAGATCGCCATGGGATCGTTGGCGCCCGACTCAATCTCCAGGGTGGCGCCCACCCGCTCGTTGAGGTTAATACCGGAATGGCGCAGCAATGAGAACACCGCCGCCGCATCGGTGGAGCCAACGATAGAACCGAGCAACAGCCCGTAGCGCCAGTCGAAATCGAGCAGCAGGCAGGCGAAGGCGCCAATCGCCGCCGCCGTCATGACCACCCCCAGGGTGGCCAGCGACAGCGCCGGTTTTAACGCCACCCGGAAGGTATGCATGCGGGTGCGCAACCCGCCATCGAGCAGGATCACCGCTAGCGCCAGGTTGGCGATAAAAAAGGCGCGCGGAAAATCGTTGAACTGAATGCCGCCGGGCCCTTCAGGGCCGGCCAGCATACCGACCGCCAGAAACACCAGCAGCAATGGCAACCCAAAGCGGGCCGAGATGGTGCTGGCCAGCACACTGATAAAGATCAGCAGCCCACCGAGAAACAGCAGGTGGTTGGTGATTTCCATGGCGTCCTCCCCTGGCCGGAGTATACCAGCCGCAGCCCTGACAGCGCCAACTGGGTTGCTGCTGCCTGTGCCGCTGCAGATTTGCCACTGTATGGCGGCAGAACACGGCTGCGCCGCCCGGATGCAGGGGGCCGCCCCCGCGCGACGAGCAGGAGAAGGGTAGCCTGACCCTCCTCCTGCACTTCCAGCAGGCCCGGTAGAGCAGCGCCATCGGAATCAGTGGCTTGTTCCGGTGCTGCTGGCTGGCCGCTCAACAGTACCTCCCTGTGCTGCGCTCGCGCTTAAGCGACTTCCTGTTGCCTCGACCTGCCAGCTGCACAAGGCGGTTGTGGTTGCTTAGTGATCTTGGCGCTGCTCAAACGGGTTTGGGAGATGGCGCTGACGCCAGGGTCAGCATGCGGCTGCGCTTGCGGTGAGCTGGTTTGATGACTCGGCCAGATCGGCCTTAATCGCCAATGACCTTGGGCTCAACATCCATGCTCTTGTGCAGAATGCGGATGATGGTAATCGCGGCGTTACTGCCGTTGATGTAGTAGATGACATGGCTGCCTTGGGGAAATTTGCGGTAGCCGGGGAGGAGGGCGTCGCAGTTTTTGCCGAGGGCAGGGTTGTCGGCAATGAGGTGGAAGGCGTCATCCAGTTGCTTGATGTACAGATTGCGCTGCGCCTTGCCCCACTGCTGTTCGCTATACAGGGCGATGGCGTAAAGATCGCTCTTGGCTTTGCGCGTAAGTTCGAACGGCCTCATGGCGTTGGGTTGTCCAGCTCGGCGATAAAGCTGGCGTAGCTGTAATCGGTGATACCGCTTTGTTCGCCCTCTTTGAGCATCTGGCGCAAGGCATTGAGCTTGTGCTCGTTGTCTTCAAGCAGGCGCAGCCCGGCCCGTACCACTTCACTGGCTGAGCCATAGCGGCCACTCTGCAGCTGGCTGGCAATAAAGCTGTCGAAATGGTCGCCGAGACTGATGCTGGTGTTCTTGGCCATAAGCACCTCCGATACCAAATAT
>JAGOCY010000158.1 GCA_017998495.1 Corallincola sp. | reverse complement strand
GTGCTCAACACCCTGCTGCATGCCATGGGCAGCAGCCTTGCCGGGTTGCCGGAGGTCGCTGCTGGCTGGTTGATGCTGCTGCTGCAGTCGGTCTTTAACTTCTTTGTCTCCTCAGGTTCGGGCCAGGCGGCGCTAACCATGCCGCTGATGGCGCCACTGGCCGATCTGCTTGGCGTCGGCCGCCAGGTGGCGGTGCTGGCCTTTCAGCTAGGTGATGGCCTGACCAACATCATCATCCCCACCTCCGCCAGCCTGATCGGCTGCCTCGGTGTGGTCAAACTCGACTGGGGCCTCTGGTTCCGCTTCATCTGGCGCTTCCAGCTGTGGCTGTTTGCCCTCGCCTCCCTGTTCACCATCAGCGCCGTGCTGATCGGCTATCAATGAGACCTGCATGCTGACCCTGATCCGTAATGTCGACACCTACACCCCCGAGGCCATTGGCCGCCGGGATATCCTGCTGGCAGGCGGGCAGATCGTGGCCATGGCTGCCGCGATCCGGCTGGACGCCAACCTGTTTATCACCGAGATCGATGGCCAAGGCTGCATCGCCACCCCGGGACTGATCGACACGCTGGTGCACATCACTGGCGGCGGTGGCGAGGGCGGCTTTGCCACCCGCACCCCGGAGATGAACCTGAGCGACGCCACCCGTGGCGGTGTCACCACGGTGGTGGCGGCGCTGGGCACCGATGCCACCAGTCGCAGTCTGGCCAATCTGCTGGCCAAGGCCAAAGCACTGCAGGAGGAGGGGCTCAGCTGCTTCTGCTACACCGGCTCCTATCACTATCCGCCGCGTACCCTGCTCGGCTCGGTGACCGACGACATCATGCTGATCGATCCGATCATCGGCGTCGGTGAGCTGGCCATCGGCGACCATCGCGGCTCACAGCTGCAGCCCCATGAGCTGCTGCGGCTGGCCAGCGAAGCGCGGGTCGGTGGCATGCTGTCGGGCAAGTGCGGCATGGTCAGCATTCATCTGGGTGAAAATGCCGGGGCTCTCGACTGGCTGCGCGACAGCGTCAGTGCCAGCGATCTGCCGCTCAGCCAGTTCTACCCCACCCACGTTAACCGTAGCGCGGCGGTGTTTGCTGCGGGTCTGCGCCATGCCCGCGCCGGTGGTTACATCGATTTCACCACCAGCACCACCCTTGAGCTGCTCAACAGCGGTGAACTGGACAGCGCCGCCGCCCTGGCCCAGGCCCTGGCCGCCGGCATCGACCCGGCGCTGATCACCATGAGTTCAGACGGCAACGCCAGCCTGCCGCGCTTTGATGAGGCCGGCGAACTGGTGGGCATGGATGTCGGCCAGGTGAGCAGCCTGCACCAAGCGCTGGTTAGCGCCGTGCGCGATCACGGCGTGGCGCTGCCGCTGGCGCTGGCGACTGTGACCCTCAACCCGGCGCAGATCCTCAAGCTCAACGATCGCGGCCAGCTGGCAGTGGGCAAACGGGCCGATCTGCTGCTGCTCGACGCCGATAGCCTAACGGTACGCCACCTGTGGGGCGGCGGCCAGCCGCTGGTGCGCGACGGCCAGCCGTGTCGGCTGGGGATGTTTGAAGCGGGCCGCTAACGCCCGCTATCACACCGGCAACGGTTGTGCCTCAGGCGCCTCAACCACGGGTAGAAGCAGGCTGATGATGGTCCAGCCGGGGCCCGGCTTGAGCGAGCTGTCAGCAACAAAAGGGATGGCGTAGCCGCGTTCGTTAATAGCCAGCAGCGGCACGGCGCGTTCGCCATGGCGGGCAACATAGGCATCAAAGGTAAAACTGTCACTCAGGCTGGTGGCCTTGATCTTGGCACCATCAGCCATGGCCTGTGCCAGCCGGCCATAACTCTGCCCCTCGCCAAACAGCACCAGCCGCTGAGCATAGGCGCGCGCCGCCCTGTGGCTGGCGCGGGTCTGTTGCTCACCCTCGGTCAGGCCAAAGACATTGCCCTCGCCCAGCCAGTCACGAAAGTGCAGCAGCACCTGTGGGTTGAGCTGGCGATAGGGAGAGAGCACCAGTAACCGGCCAAAGTGAGCCATCTCAATGGCATTGGCCGCATGCTCAGAGGCAGGGTTACCAAAATAGGTGGGCAGACTAGCCATGCGCGCGGCGCGGATGTTTTCCCAGCTGGGATCAGCCAGCAGCACCTTGACCCCGGCCTGTTGCAGCTGCTGCGCCAGCTCACGGGCCAGCGGGTTGGCGCCGAACAGCAACAGACCATCGGGTTTGCGTTCGCGCAGCCCCAGCTTGCGCGCCAGCAGCTTGGCGGTCAGCCCCTGCACCACCACGGTGGTGATGATGATGATGAACACCAAGGGCACCAGCAACGAGGCTTCGGCCCAGCCGTGCTGCTCGAGGCGGATGGCAAAGAGCGCGGTGACCGCCGCCGCCACAATACCGCGCGGCGCAATCCAAGAGAGCAACAGCTTCTCCTTAAGGTTGAGATCGGTGCCCCAGGCACTCACCCAGATCGACAACGGCCGGGCCACCAGCAGCACCACCGCCACCAGCAGCGCAGTCGCTGGCCCCAATCCGGCCATGGCTGCCACGTCCAGACGCGCAGCAAGGATGATAAACAGCGCCGAGATCAGCAGCACCGACAGGGTTTCCTTGAACTCCAGCAGGCTGTCGAGGGCCAAGCGCCGACGGTTGGCCATCACCACCCCCATCACCGTGACCGTCAGCAGCCCCGATTCGTGGGCGAGCGCATTGGACAGGGCGTAGATCGCCAGCATGAAGGTCATCACCCCAAAATTATGCAGATAGTGAGGCAACCAGTTGCGGGTCAGGGCGCTTTCTATCAGGCGGGCGGCACCATAACCAAAGGAAAAGCCAACCAGCAGGGTGAGGGTAAAAGCGCGCAGCGCATGGTTGAGTTCCTGCCCCTGCGCCGCCACCACAAACTCATACACCAGCAGGGCCAACAGGGCACCAAGGGGATCGATCAGGATCCCTTCCCAGCGCAGGATACTGGCCACCCTAGGCGTCGGCCGGATGGAGCGCAACATGGGGGCGATCACCGTTGGTCCGGTGACCACCAGCAGGGCGCCGAGCAGGAAGGCCATCGGCCAGGAGAGGCCAACAGTGACACGAGCAGCCACCGCGATCACTACCCAGGTTACCAGCATGCCGCTGCTGATCAGGTTGCGCACCATCTTGCCGTGGCCTCGGATCTCGCGCTTGTCGAGGGTCAGCGCCCCCTCAAACAGGATGATTGCCACCGCCAGCTGGACCATGGGAAACAGCAGCTCACCAAACAGGGCGTCGGGGTCGAGCACACCGCTGACCGGCCCTAGCGCAATGCCCACCAGTAGCAGTGGCAAGATCGCCGGGATCTTGAGTTTCCACGCGCCCCACTGACAGAGCAGCGACAACAGGCCGATCAGCGCCAGCATAGATGCACTATTGATGCTCACTTCTCCTCCTGGCGATCGTTAAGGGTCGCGCTTCAGCTCGCGATCCGCCTGCTCCTGCATGATGGCAGCAGCCTCGGCGGCACTGGTGCCCCGCATCAGCCGGGCAAAGCCCTTGGCCATCGCCTGCCAGGCAATGGTCATCTTGGGATCGCTGGGCATAGGGTCGCTCTGGGCCAGTTGGGCCAGCAACACCTTGGTGTAACCATCGCCACTAGCCAGCGCATGGTCATAAGCGCTCTGCACCACCGGCAGCTGGACCGAAAGGCTGAACAGGCGCCGCTGCTCCTGATCGCTGAGCAGATAAGCGATCAGCGCCTTGATCCGCTTCACCCGCGCCTCATCCGGGCGGCCGGCATGGCTGAGCTTAGGAATTGCCAGCAGATGGGTAGCACGCATCGGTTTCATCGGCTGCTCACCGATGGCGGGTAACAGCGCCACCCCCAGTTGCTCGCCCAGCACTTGGCGCATGTCGCCCAGCGCCCAGTCACCATTGATGGCATAGGCGCATTCACCGGCGATGAATGCCTGATGAGCGCAGTAATAGGTACAGCGGGCACTAACCAGGCCACTGCTGCTCAGGCTGCGGTAGTGCTCCAGGGCCGCGACCATCGCCGGGGTGTTGAGGGTGATCTGGCCATTGGCCATCGGCCAGCCGCCGAAGGCACCGAGAAAGGCGGTGAACCAGTACATCTCGCCGTAATTCCAGCCGATCAGCTTCTTGCCTTTGGCCTCGACCATCGCCTGCTGGGCCTGCAGCTGCTGCCAGTTGCTGGCCGGCTCGCTGACCAGGCTGCGGTTGTAATAGAGCAGCAGCTGGTTGCCCTGAATCATGGGGATACCCCACTGCTGACCACCGATGCGGGCGGTATCCAGAGTGGAGGCCATCAACCCCGGCGGATTCCAGCGGCTGTCGAGCGGGATCAAATCCAGCTGCTGGTGCAGGCCGATGAAGTCTGAGGGCATCAGCATCAGATCCGGCAGCAGGCCGGCATCGGCGGCTAACAGCAGTTCGGCTTTGATCTCGGCTGGGGCAAACACGGTCACCGCCACCCTGTCGCCGCCCGCGTTGTGGTAATCGGCAATCAGCTGATCGACAAAACTCTGGCCGTGCAGCGATTGATGGCTGTGCCATAACCGCAGCTCACTGGCGGCAACAGGCAGCGCCAGCAGCATCAGCAGTGCAAGCACCAAAGTGCGGCGGTTCATGGGGGCACCTCCACGCCAGCGCTGAGCACGCATTCGCCATGCAGGCCATCGACCACCACCTCCAGCTGCTCGACGGTGGCCGCGCTGAGCAGGGCGGCACGCATCGCCTCCCGCGCCTGCTGATAGATCTGCGGTAACGGCTGGCTGCGAGCCGTCGCCCAACGCTCGCGGTCTGGCCACTGGGCGTAGGCCATGTAACGGCCATCGGCACAGCGGTGCAGGCGCGAACCAAGGC
>JAGOCY010000157.1 GCA_017998495.1 Corallincola sp. | reverse complement strand
AAGCTGGGCAGCGAGTTCGCCGAGTTCCTGAAAACCCGCGTTAAAGAACTCTAAGCCATGAATAGCAAGACAACGGTGCTGGTGACGGGTGGGGCCGGTTATATCGGCAGCCACACCGTGGTGGAGCTGCTCAATGCCGGCCATGAGGTGATCGTGGTCGACAACCTGAGCAACGCCAGCGAGGAATCGCTGACGCGGGTGGCCGAGATCTGCGGCCGGGCGCCGCAGTTCTATCGCTGCGACATTCTCGATCGCGATGGCCTGACTGCCGTGTTCAAGGCCCATCCGGCGATCTCCGCCGTTATTCACTTTGCCGGCCTCAAAGCGGTGGGCGAGTCGGTGCAGCAACCGCTGCGCTACTACCAGAACAACGTCACCGGCACCATGGTGCTGACCGAGGTGATGGCCGGACACGGGGTATTTAACCTGGTGTTCAGCTCATCGGCCACCGTATATGGCGATCCGGCGTCGGTGCCGATCCGTGAGAACTTCCCGACCGGCGCCACCAACCCTTATGGTCGCTCCAAGCTGATGGTTGAGGAGATCCTGCGTGATCTCAATGTCGCCGAGCCGCGCTGGAACATCGCCCTGCTGCGCTACTTCAACCCGGTGGGTGCCCATCCGTCGGGCCGTATCGGTGAAGATCCCAATGGCCTGCCCAACAACCTGACCCCCTTTATCACGCAGGTGGCGGTGGGCAAGTTGCCGCGCTTGCGGGTGTTCGGCAATGATTACCCGACCCGTGATGGCACCGGTGTGCGCGATTACATTCATGTGGTCGATCTGGCGATCGGCCATCTGCGTGCGCTGGATCGTCTCGCCGCCAACCCAGGCGTGGTTACCTATAACCTCGGCACCGGTAGTGGCTACTCGGTGCTGGAAATGGTCAAGGCATTTGAGGTGGCGACCGGCAAGAGCATCGCCTATGAGGTGGTGGCCCGTCGCCCTGGTGATATTGCCGAGTGTTTTGCCGATCCGGCTCTGGCCCGCACTGAACTGGGCTGGCAGGCGGAGCGGGGCATCAGCGAAATGACCGCCGATGCCTGGCGCTGGCAGTCGCAGAATCCCAATGGATATCGTGGTTAAGGATAAGAGCAGCTCATGAAAGTTACTGTTTTTGGTATCGGTTATGTCGGCCTGGTGCAGGCCGCGGTGCTGGCGGACGCTGGTCACGAGGTGATGTGTGTCGATGTCGACCAGAATCGCGTCGACAACCTCAAGAAAGGGATCATCCCGATCTATGAGCCGGGCCTGACCCCGCTGGTTGAGCAGAACTATGCCCAGGGGCGCCTGCAGTTCACCACTGATGCGGCCGCTGGTGTCGCTTTTGGTGAGTTCCAGTTCATTGCCGTGGGCACGCCGCCCGATGAAGATGGCTCGGCTGACCTGAAGTATGTGCTGACCGTGGCCGATACCATCGCCACCTACATGGACAGCCCCAAGATCATCATCGACAAGTCGACGGTGCCGGTGGGCACCGGTGACAAAGTGGCGGCCAAGGTCGCGGCCCGTCTGGCTGCCCGTGGCGTCAATATCGCCTTTGATGTGGTCTCCAACCCTGAGTTTCTCAAGGAAGGGGCCGCGGTGGCCGACTGCCAGAAGCCGGATCGTATTGTCATTGGCACTGACAGCGATGCCGCTGCCGACAAGATGCGTGAGCTCTACGCGCCCTTTAACCGCAACCACGACAAGATCATTGTCATGGATGTGCGCAGCGCCGAGCTGACCAAGTACGCCGCCAACTGCATGCTGGCCACCAAGATCAGCTTTATGAACGAGATGGCCAATCTGGCCGAGAAGCTGGGCGCCGACATTGAGAAGGTGCGTCAGGGGATCGGCTCAGATCCGCGCATCGGTTACCACTTCATCTACCCCGGTTGCGGCTACGGCGGCAGCTGTTTCCCTAAAGATGTGCAGGCGCTGGTGCGTACCGCCCAGAGCATCGGTTATGAGCCGGCGCTGCTTAAGGCGGTAGAGGCGGTCAACGACAAGCAGAAAGAGGTGCTGTTCAGCCGTATCAACAGCCACTTCAAGGGCGAGCTCAAGGGCAAGACCATCGCCCTGTGGGGGTTGTCGTTCAAACCCAATACCGATGATATGCGTGAGGCCTCCAGCCGGGTGCTGATGGAGTCGCTGTGGGAAGCCGGTGCCAAGGTTCAGGCCTATGACCCGGAAGCGATGGAAGAGACCCAGCGCATCTATGGCCAGCGCGACGATCTGCTGCTGGTCGGCACCAAGGAGGCGGCGCTCAACGGTGCGGATGTGCTGGTGATCTGCACCGAATGGAAGCCGTTCCGTGCCCCTAACTTTGATGTGATCAAAGAGAGCCTCACCTACCCGGTGGTGTTCGATGGCCGTAATCTGTATGAGCCGGAGCGCATGAAAGAGCGCGGCTTCACCTATTACGCCATTGGCCGTGGTGATAGCATCCAGCCGGTGATCTGAGCCCCGGCAACCACGCAAAGCGGCGGGCTCTGGCCCGCCGTTTTTCGATCGTGCAGGAGAAACCATGAAATTTCTGGTCACCGGTGTCGCCGGTTTTATCGGCTTTTATGTGGCCCAGCGCCTGCTGGCCGAAGGCCATGAAGTGGTCGGTCTGGATGTCGTCAACGACTACTACGATGTCAATCTCAAGCAGTCGCGACTGGCGTTGCTGGAGGGCAAACCTGGCTATCGCTTCGTTAAGCTGGATCTGGCCGATCGTGAGGGGATGGCGGCGCTGTTTGCGGCCGAAAAATTCCAGCGGGTGATCCATCTGGCGGCTCAGGCCGGGGTGCGTTATTCGCTCAAAAATCCCTTCGCCTACGCCGATTCCAATCTGGTGGGCATGCTCACCATTCTTGAAGGCTGTCGCCACCACGAGGTGGAGCATCTGGTTTATGCCTCCTCCAGTTCGGTCTATGGCCTCAACACCAGCATGCCTTTTGCCACCGGCCACAACGTTGACCATCCGGTGTCGCTCTACGCCGCCACCAAGAAAGCCAATGAGCTGATGGCCCACACTTACAGCCATCTCTATGGCCTGCCCACCACGGGGCTGCGCTTTTTTACCGTCTATGGCCCCTGGGGTCGCCCCGACATGGCGATGTTCCTGTTCACCAAAGCGATTCTGGAAGGCAAGAGCATCGACGTGTTCAACCACGGCAAGATGCAGCGCGATTTTACCTACATCGACGATATCGTTGAGGGCATTGTGCGCATCCAGGACCAGCCGGCCAGCCGCAACCCGGATTGGAGCGGCGCCAAGCCGTCACCCGATTCCAGCTCGGCGCCTTACAAGGTGTTTAACATCGGCAATCATCAGCCGGTGGAGCTGGAGTATTTCATCCAGTGCATCGAGAAGGCGCTGGGGATGAATGCCAAGCGCAACTATCTGCCGATTCAGCCCGGTGATGTGCCGGCTACTTACGCGGATATCCAGGACCTGAATGCGGCGGTCGGCTTTCAGCCATCAACGCCGATTGAGGTTGGGGTCCAGCGCTTTGTCGACTGGTATCGCGGTTACTACGGCGTCTGAGACTGAGCACAGCTGGCCTCGGCCAGCAGCTGGGTAAGCGCTGCTTGCGGATCTGGCACCGCCAGGACCTCCAGCAGCGTTTCTTTTTCTGCTGCGCTTCCGACGGTGGCCAGCAATCTCTCCTGGGCATCTGCAGACAGTACCGTCAGCCGCGATGCCAGCAGCGCCAGCCACAGCGGCCGGTAGGCCAGGGCGTCGTCGCTGAGCATGGTCGGTGAGGCCCATAGCTGCGCCGCTACCACTGTGCCTGCGCTCAGCTGCAGGGTGCGCAGGCTGTTGCTGACCAGTTCGTTGCCACCATCGCGGATCAATGGCTGGCGGTGGCTGCGCGCCACCAGCGCGGCCGCTAACACCTCATAGCGGCTCGGCTGCAGTTGCTGCTGCGGCAACCACCAGTGCTGGGCCAGCGCCCCCCATAGCCCTTTCAAATCTGCAGCTTGTGGCGGGCGATGGGCCATCACGCCATTGGCCAGACTGTCGATCAGGGCTAACTGCTGAGCGCTTGACCAGTCACCATCAGGCAGGGCGGCGCTGACCGCCACCGCCTGCAGCTGCCCCTCGCTATTCCAGCTGAGCGGCATCATCTGTGGGCGCTTGACCGCCTTGCCGGGGCGGGCAAAGAGATCCAGCAGCAGCCAGCGCGGCCCCGACTGGTGCCCCGGCCACTGCAGCTGCAGGGCGATCAACGGCAGTGATCTCAAGGCTGGCGCTGACAGCGGCTGCTGGGTCATGGTCAAGCCCAGGCGCTGCTCCAGCAGGGTGAGCTGCGCTGTTAACAGCGTGGCAGCCGGCTGTGGCGCATTATTGTCGGCGGCCGACGGGCAGTGGCGGCGGCCTAGCGCCAACAGCAGGCGATTGACATCTGCCGGCGACAGCAGGGCATCGCGTCCGCGCCAGTGGCGCCAAGAGGGCTCACCCTCGGCGGCGGCCAGTTGCTGGCGGGCGTAGAGCAGGGCGGTGTAGCTCGCTCCTCCCAGCTGGCTGGCGCGTTGCTGCCAGCGTTGGCGGGCCTCACTACGGCAGTGCGGCGGCGCGTTGCCGGCTAGATAGTCAGCCAGCGTGGCCGCAGTCACCGGCGGACAGTCAGGGGCAAGGGTCAGCGGTTGCTGGTTGGCGCTGCTGAGCTGGCGGGCATAAGCGCTGACGGCGCTGTTGAGTTCGCGCCGGGCGCTCTTCGCCTCGGCCGTGCGCGGTGCTGCCGCGAGGCGCGCCGCCACCAGCGGATGGTCCGGATCTGTCGCTTGGTGGCTGTCGAGGCGATCAAGGGCCAGTGTCAGCAGTAGCTCGCAGTCGGCACCCGCGCGACGCCAGCTGGCTTGATGGTGGTTGAGGGCC
>JAGOCY010000156.1 GCA_017998495.1 Corallincola sp. | reverse complement strand
GACGAGACGGGGCACCCGCTCACGTTGAATCTGCGCCCAGGCTACGACCACAGCTACTACTTCATTGCCAGTTTCATTGGCGAGCATATGGCACACCACGCATCGGCGCTGAAACGCTGAGAGAGATGAGATCATGACAAAGACCTCCAACAACCGACATCACGTCGTCATTATCGGAGCGGGCTTCGGCGGGATCGAGGTTGCCAACGAGCTTGCTGGTGCCGAGGTCGATGTGACGATCATCGATCGGCGCAATCATCACCTGTTCCAACCCTTGCTTTACCAGGTTGCAGGGGCGTCACTTTCGACATCCGAGATCGCATGGCCTATTCGCTATCTCTTCCGCAATCGCCCGGAAGTAAACACCTTGATGGCGGAAGTGGAAGGCATCGACCAGAACGCGCGTCAGGTCATTCTCAACAACGGATCGCGACAAACCTACGACACACTCGTGCTCGCGACAGGTTAGGAGTAACACCGTCAGATTTACTGCGGCAAACCTTGGAGTATGTGGCCACTCAAGAGCGGCTCCCCTTCCGTACAACCGTAGTGACGTCACATGAAGAGGCTCTGCTGACCCTCGTGCGTGAGCGCTTGGCAACCCCTCAGCAAGGGATCAAGGTGTCGTTGGATGACCTTTGAACTCGAGTTCGACCCTCGAGCGTGGAAGCAGCATGACGCATGGTTTTGCTCAAGACACGCAAACGTGGACACATCACTAGGCCCACTGTCACTGATCCCACGGTGATCCCACAGACCACTTTTTTGGGCTCAGTCCTTGTGGCACAAGGGCTTATGGAAGGTCCACCGAGGGTTCGAATCCCTCCCTCTCCGCCAATATTGAAAAGCCCAGCCATTCGGTTGGGCTTTGTCATTTTTAGCGCGCGTTTGGTGGGAGGGTGAGAACCCTCGACAGGGTTCGTGCCGAGCGGCCAGCGGCCGCGACGCCCTGCCGGCAACGCCGGCAGCCCCGAAGGGGCGAGCCGCAACGCGGCGAGGTATCCCTCCCTCTCCGCCAATATTGAAAAGCCCAGCCATTCGGTTGGGCTTTGTCATTTTTAGCGCGCGTTTGGTGGGAGGGTGAGAACCCTCGACAGGGTTCGTGCCGAGCGGCCAGCGGCCGCGACGCCCTGCCGGCAACGCCGGCAGCCCCGAAGGGGCGAGCCGCAACGCGGCGAGGTATCCCTCCCTCTCCGCCAATATTGAAAAGCCCAGCCATTCGGTTGGGCTTTGTCATTTTTAGCGCCTGCTAACCTTTGGCGAAGGTCAGGCCATCGCTGGCCGCATCGACCACAATGGTGTCGCCCGGCAGGTAGTTACCACGCAACACCGACTGCGCCAACGGGTTTTCGATCTGCTGCTGGATCGCCCGTTTCAGTGGCCGCGCGCCATAGACAGGATCAAATCCGGCCTGGGCGATGCGGGCCAGCGCGGCAGGCGTGACCGCCAGTTTGAGCTGGCGCTCGGCCAAGCGCTGGCGCAAACGGCCCAGCTGGATCTCGGCGATGCTGGCGATCTGGGTTGCGCCCAGCGGATGGAAGACCACCGTCTCGTCGATACGATTGATGAACTCAGGGCGGAAATGCTGGCCAACCACTGCCATCACCAGTGCGCGCATCTCGTTGTACTGCGCCTCCTGATGCTTGTCCTGAATCAGATCCGACCCCAAGTTGGAGGTCATGATCACCACCGCATTGCGGAAGTCGACGGTGCGCCCCTGGCCATCGGTCAAGCGGCCATCATCCAGCAGCTGCAGCAGGATGTTGAACACATCAGGGTGAGCTTTTTCAACTTCGTCGAGCAGGATCACCGCATAAGGGCGGCGGCGCACCGCCTCGGTGAGATAGCCGCCTTCCTCATAGCCAACATAACCGGGGGGCGCCCCCACCAGTCGGGCCACGCTGTGTTTCTCCATGAACTCCGACATGTCGATGCGCACCATCGCTTCATCGGTATCGAACATGAATTCGGCCAGCGCCTTGCACAGTTCGGTCTTGCCCACCCCGGTCGGGCCGAGAAACAGGAAGGAGCCGATCGGCCGGTTAGGATCGGCCAGCCCCGCCCGCGAGCGGCGGATGGCATCGGCCACCGCCTTGACCGCTTCCTGCTGGCCCACCACCCGTTGATGCAGCGCCTCTTCCATGCGCAACAGCTTGTCGCGCTCCCCTTCCAGCATGCGGGCGACCGGAATGCCAGTGGCCCGTGACAGCACTTCGGCAATCTCGTTGTCGGTGACGCGGTTGCGCAGCAGTTTCATCTCCTGCATCTCAGCGGCAGAGGCCAGATCCAGCTGGCGTTCCAATGCAGGAATGCGGCCATAACGCAGCTCCGACATGCGATTGAGGTCGCCGGCACGGCGGGCGATCTCGAACTGCAGCCGGGCCTGCTCCAGCTCCGCCTTGATGTTCTGGGTACCGGACAGCGCCGCCTTTTCGCTCTTCCACACCTCTTCCAGTTCGCGGTAACGGCGATCGCCTTCGGCAACTTCCTGATCCAGCTGCTCCAGACGTTTGCGGCTGGCGCTGTCATTCTCCTTGGCCAAAGCCTGACGCTGCATCTTGAGCTGAATGAGACGGCGATCGAGGCGATCCAGCTCCTCCGGCTTGGAGTCGATCTGCAGGCGGATGCTGGCTGCGGCTTCATCGATCAGATCGATCGCCTTGTCTGGCAGCTGGCGATCACTGACATAGCGATGAGAGAGGGTGGCCGCGGCAACAATGGCCGGATCAGTGATCTCGACCTTGTGATGCAGCTCATAACGCTCCTTGAGACCGCGCAGAATGGCAATGGTGTCCTCCACCGACGGCTCATCCACCAGCACCTTCTGGAAACGGCGCTCAAGGGCAGCGTCCTTCTCGACGTACTTGCGGTATTCATCGAGGGTGGTGGCGCCCACGCAGTGCAGTTCGCCACGGGCCAGCGCCGGTTTGAGCATGTTACCGGCGTCCATCGCTCCTTCGGCCTTGCCAGCACCGACCATGGTGTGCAGCTCGTCGATGAACAGGATCACCTGCCCTTCCTCTTTCGACAGCTCGGTGAGCACCGCTTTGAGCCGCTCCTCGAACTCGCCACGATACTTGGCACCGGCCAGCAGCGAGCCCATATCCAGGCTGAGCACCCGTTTATTCTTCAGCCCTTCCGGTACTTCGCCATTAACGATGCGCTGGGCCAGCCCTTCAACGATGGCGGTTTTACCGACGCCCGGCTCGCCGATCAGCACCGGATTGTTCTTGGTACGGCGCTGCAACACCTGGATAGTGCGACGGATCTCGTCATCACGGCCGATCACCGGATCGAGCTTGCCCTGAGCGGCACGCTCAGTGAGATCGATGGTATAGCGTGACAGCGCCTGACGCTGATCTTCGGCTGCCGGATCATCAATATTCTGGCCGCCACGCGCCTGCTCAATCGCCTTTTCCACGCCCGCCTCAGTGGCGCCGCAACGACGCAGCAGCTCGCCGGCCGGCCCCTGCTCCGCCACAGTAGCGAGCAAAAAGAGCTCGCTGGAGATATAAGCGTCCTTACGCTTCTGCGCCGCCTTGTCGCACAGATTGAGCAGGCTGATCAGCGCCTGAGAGAGCTGGACATCGCCGCCCACACCCTCCACCTGCGGCAACTGGTCGAGGGCTTTGACCAGTTCCGAGCGTAGCGCGCTGAGGTTGACCCCGGCCTGCTGCAGGATCGGCCGGACGCTGCTGTTGTCCTGATTGAGCAGCGCATGCAGCACGTGCACCGGTTCGATGAACTGGTGATCGCGCCCCAGCGCCAATGATTGGGCGTCCGACAGGGCGACCTGGAATTTACTGGTGAGCTTGTCGATGCGCATGACCCCTCCACAACTGCATCGTGCCGATGCTCATCAAGTGGGGGCCGCCTGCTGCTATTTCAAGCAGCAGGCGCAGGGTTATTGCTGGCTCAGGGCTGCAGCCAGACCAGACTGGCCATACGGCCGGTCACCCGCTCGCGGCGGTAGGAATAAAAGGAAGCGACATCGCTGACTGTGCACCACTGGCCACCATAGACCGCCGTCACCCCACAGCTCGCCAGGCGCAACCGGGCCAGTGCCGGCAGATCGGCCAGATAGCGATCACCATGGGCGGCGAAACAGCGTTGCGCATCACGGCCATCGGCGGCCATAAAGGCGGTGCGCACCTCACCGCCCACCTCAAAGGCGGCAGGGCCGATGCAGGGCCCCAACCAGGCCAGCAGGTCGGCCGTCGGCCCCGGATAGGCGGCAATGCCGGACTCAATGACACCCTCACAGAGCCCTCGCCAGCCGGCATGCAATGCCGCCACCCAACTGCCCTGACGGTTACAGAGCAACACCGGCAGACAGTCAGCGGTCATCACCACGCACGCCTGGTCGGCCTTGCTGCTCCAACTGCCATCGGCGGTGGTGGGGGTTGGGCTGGCTACGGCCTCTACGACCACTGTGCCATGCACCTGATTGAGCCAGGCCGGTTCCTGAGCCAAGGCCAGCTGCTGGCGCAGGCTAGCGCGGTTGGCAGCAACGGCCGCCGGCTCATCACCAACATGATCACCAAAGTTGGCGCCGGCATAAGGGCCTAGGCTAACACCGCCACTACGCAGGGTAGAGGCCGCGCGCACTGTTGGCGGTGCCGGCCACTGCGGTTCAAGCAAAGCGATCATGAGGCGTCCAGATCGCCCAGCCGCTGCATGTCGGCACGCAGAGCCGC
Organism: Corallincola sp.; assembly: GCA_017998495.1. GTDB lineage: Bacteria > Pseudomonadota > Gammaproteobacteria > Enterobacterales > Neiellaceae > RGIG665. The sequence goes on along the minus strand of JAGOCY010000156.1, from coordinate 182 downwards.
ATTGAGGGCCAGCTGTTCCTCCGGCAAGGGGGCATCAAAAGTGACCAGTTCACCGCTAACCGGATGGATCAGCGCCAGTTTTACCGCATGCAAGGCCTGACGGCGAAAACCGCGCAGGGCCGCTACCAGTTGCTCATCCGCCCCTTTGGGCAGACGCAGGCGGCCACCGTACTGCTGATCAC
>JAGOCY010000155.1 GCA_017998495.1 Corallincola sp. | reverse complement strand
ATAAGGACCTGCTGAGCGGATTTACCATTAAGGCCCGGGCATAAGCCCCCATTGAAGGCCGGATATACGAGAGCAGTCGACTGAACGTCAGCAGAAAAAGGTTTGCAGCTGGGAGGAGTCCATATACAGGGTTTCGCCCCTGCATGACGAGCAGGAAGGCCGTTTCCGCACGGCCTCCCTGCACCCTCCGGCGGGCCCCGAGATCGTCAACACGACCGCCGTTGAGTGTTCTGCCGGTTTCCGGGGTCGCCACAATGTGCCATCCATGGCCCATAGTGGCTCTCGGCAACGTCCTGTTGCCTCGCCCCCTGCAGCCGGCTGGCCGTGCGTGGTTCGCTGCCGTGCGGTTGACGCTCAAGGGGCAGCACCAAAGCCCAGCCATGCCTGTCACCAGCCCCGATGCCGAATATGGCTGCGGGGCGAGCTTGGCGCTGCTCAAACGGGTGGGACACGCGTTGTGCGTATGGCCTTACTCTTCCTTCTTCTAACCCCTTGATCACCACCCGCACTGAGTCAGCTAACCCACGGCCGGCCGGGCGAAGGGGTTGAGCTGGCAGGGATGCCAGCGAAAGCAAATCTGGGCAGGACAGCCCATATTTGCGACCCCGTAGCCCGGCAGAAGCTTCGCCAGTAATAGATGGTGGTGATCTCGGGGGCGCCCGGGTGTGCAGAGGGGCGTGGCGATACGCCCCTCTGCCCCAGCGCGAGGCGGGTAGCCTCGCAATCTGCGGCGCCGCAGGCGCATGGCCAACGCAGGTGGCACAACCAGCCAGCCGCCGCGCAGCGGTGCGCAAGGCCGGCCAGCCTTTTGACCCAAAGGGTCAAAAACCCTAATATGGCCCGCCTCTGGCTCTGGGGTCACATCAGCCATTTCGGAATAGCCGTTCGGTCACCATAACGCTTTGAATAAAGACCGAAAACAGGGTTCCGTGTTCGTTCTAACTGTTCCTGTGGAGAGTTGTGATGGATCGGATTGCTGTCAAGTTTGGTGGCTCCAGCGTTGCTGATGCTGGCCAGTTCCGCAAAGTGCGCGACATCGTACTGGCCGATCCCCGCCGCACGGTGGTGGTGGTGTCGGCGCCGGGCAAGCGTCGCGCTGACGAAGCCAAGCTCACCGACCTGCTTTATCTCTGTGCTGACATGGCTGCCACTGGCACCCATTTCGACGAGCCCTTTGGCCTCATTCACGACCGCTTTGTCGAGATCGCCAGCGAGCTGGGGCTGTCGCCGGCCATCAGCGCCGACATCCACGCCTTTGGCGAGCAGCTCAAGGCCGGGGTCAGCCGCGACTTCGTGGCCTCGCGTGGCGAGTACTTCTCGGCCAAGCTGATGGCCCAGTACCTGGATGCCGAATTCATCGATCCGGCCGAGTGCGTCACCATCCTCGCCAACGGCAACGTCTGCCCGAGCAGCTATGCCGCCCTCGGCGCCCGGCTGGCCGATAGCAGCAAGCGCTACGTGATCGCCGGCTTCTACGGCAAAGACAGCCAGGGCCAGGTGAAGACCTTCAGCCGTGGCGGTTCCGATATCTCCGGCGCCATTGCCGCCCGTGCTGCCGATGCGGTGCTCTACGAAAACTGGACCGACACCTCCGGCATGCTGATGGCCGATCCGCGCATCGTCGCCAACCCCAAACCCATTGAAGAGATCTCGTTTCGCGAGGTACGTGAAATGTCCTATATGGGCGCCTCGGTGTTCCATGACGAAGCGATCCTGCCGGTGCGTGAAGCGGGCATTCCGATCTGCATCAAGAACACCAACAAGCCGCAGGACCCGGGCACCCGCATTGTGCCGGCGCTGAGCCAGACCGCCCTGACCAGCACCGAGATCGCCGGGGTGTCGGGCAAGAAAGCCTTCACCATGATCTGTCTGGAAAAGACGCTGATGAACAAGACGGTGGGTTTCACCCACCAGTTGCTCGGCATCTTTGCCCACTTCGGCGTCTCCATCGAGCATTGCCCGTCCTCCATCGACTCGCTCAACGTCATCGTTGAAGACGCCCAGCTCAAGGGCCGCGACGAGGAGATCCTGGCCGAGATCCGCAAACAGCTGGAGCCCGACAGCCTGACCATCGAGAAGGATCTGGCACTGGTGGCGGTGGTCGGCGAGGGGATGGTGCACGCCGTCGGTATCGCCGCCAAGGTGTTCGCCGCCCTGCGTGACGCCCAGGTGAACGTGCGGGTCATCAATCAGGGGGCATCGGAGATCAACCTGATCGTTGGTGTCAGCTCCAGTGATTACGAAAAGGCGCTGCAGGCGATTTATAACGCTTTTGTCAGCTGACGCTGACGGGTCGTTGAGTTGAGCAGAGGGCGCCGCATGGCGCCCTTTGTGTTGGTGGCGGTGCGGCCACGTCGGCTGGCACTGCGGCTTTGCCCTGTATCCCCCTTTGCCAAAGGGGGAGAATGCAGAGGCTTTGCCATAGGGGAAATAGGTGCAATCTGCCGCCACTCAGTGGCATGCCAGCGACGCAGCCGCAACTACCGCGTAGCGGTAAAAGCCTGCGCCGCCGGCGCATCGCCAACGCCGTTGGCGTCAACGCCGCTGCGCAGCGGCACCGCCATCACGGCGTCGGCGCATCCTCGACGATGGAACCGTCAGGTTCCACCAACCCCTCCAACATCGGGTTCACATAAGGCTCAATCTTCTGGGCCTGAATACGGTAACCGGCAGTGGCCATTTCGGTGTCGGCGCGTTCCACCCGCAGCCGGCCGTAGATCCACACCGTTTCAAAGGCGCTGCGAATGCGGGTGTCGTTGGGGGCGTCGACCAGCACTGTCTGGTTGGCGGGGGGCGGGGGTTCGTGGATGCAGGCGCCGTAGTAGGGCACCAGCAGGAACTGGCGCACCTGCTGGCCGTCGCCCTCCAGCGGCACCACAAAGCCGGGCAGTTTGACCAGCGAGTTGTCGAGGGCCTCGACCACCGGGGCTTTGGCCCACTCGTCGCGCAACTTGGCCATCAGCGCCTCGGCGCGCGGGTCTTCATCCTCCAGGCTGGCCAGCTCCTGTTCGGTGGCGATGATCGCCTCCTCAAAGCCGGGGGGCACCAGCGACTCCCAGTCCAGCTCCAGCGCCTCGGCCAGGTTGTCGCTGGCCAGCGGCTTGGCGTCGTCGGCGGTTGAGCCGCTCTCATCTGCAGGCGAGCAGGCGAGCAGCAAGCTGGTGGTCAGCAGCAGGGGCAACAACAGTTTCATCGACATCAGATCCGCTGGGTCAGGCCATCGGCGACAGCGTACCTGTAGGCGCGCCAAGCGGGAAGCAGGCCGGCGATGAGCGCGGCGCCGATGATCGCCAGCAGCAGGTAGAGCTCATGCAGGCTGGGGGGCCAGCCGCGTAGCGCCAGCCCCAATTGCCCCTCCACCAGCGGTGCGGCCAGGGTCAGGCCGCCCTGCAGCAGGATGAGGCCGGCACTGATGCCCACCAGTACCAGCAGCAGGGCCTCGCCCAGCACCAGCGCGACTATATGGCGCGGCCCGGCGCCGACGGCGCGCAGGATGGCGATCTCGCGCCGCCGTTCATTGAGGCTGGCGATCAGCGCCACCAACAGCACGGTGATGCCGACCACCGCCACCAGCGCGCTGATCAGCAACAGCGCCCGTTCGCCCACGGCCATCAGATCCCACAGCTGCTGCAGGGTCAGGCCGGGCAGGATCGCCTGCAGTGGCTCGCTGCGCCAGTCGTTGATCTGGCGTTGCACGGCGAAGGTTGCACCGCGTTGGTGCAGGCCGAGCAGGGTGGCGCTGATGGTGCGCGGGGTCAGGTCGTACTGGTCGAGATTGGTGGTGGTGGCGCCGGGGCGGTGGACCGCCTCCAGCCCGGCCAGCGGCACATGGATGCTGTGGTCGACCGGGGTGCCGGTGGCCGCCAGCACCCCGACCACGGTAAAGGGCAGGGCATCATGGTGGACAAAGCTGACGTCGCCGGTGCCGTGGGCCAGCACCAGCGATTGACCGAGCCGGTAGCCGAGCTGACGGGCCACCGCGGCGCCCACCACCGCCTCCAGCGGGGCGCTGAAGGGCCGCCCCTCGGTAAACACCAAGGGCTGGCGCTGGCCATGGCGGTAGTGATCGAAATACTGCGGTTCGGTGCCGACCACGGCAAAGCCACGGTGGGAATCGCCCAGGGCAATGGGCACCGCCCAGGCCACAGCGGGCAGCTGGCGGATCGCCTCATGGCTGCGCCAGCTCATGCCGCCGGTGGCATCACCCAGCCGGAACACGCTGTAGAGCAGCAGGTTGATGGGGCCGGAGCGGGCGCCGACGATCAGATCGGTGCCGGACAGAGTGTTGGCGAAACTGGTGCGCGCCTCGCTGCGCAGCCGCTCCACCCCCAGCAGCAGGGTGACCGACAGGGCGATGGCCACCACCACCAGCATTGAGGTGAGGCGGCGGTTCCACAGGCTGCGCCGGGCCAGGCCAAGCAGGGTCATGGGGTTACCTCCCGGCTGGTGGCTGTCGCCCGGTTGAGGGCCGGCAGATCCAGCACCCGGTCAAAGTGGCTGGCCAGGCTGTCGTCATGGCTGACAAACAGCAGGGCGCTGCCGGCGGCTTCGCACTCGGCCAGCAGCAGATCGACAAAGGCCTGGCGATGGTAACGGTCGAGGCTGGAGGTGGGCTCATCGGCGATCACCAGCGGTGGCCGGCCGATCAGGGCGCGGGCAGCGGCCACCCGCTGCTGCTGGCCCACCGACAGGCTGGCGGCCGGGGCGTCGAGCAGCGGGCCGCTCAGCCCCAAATGGCCGAGCAGCCGCTCGGCCTCAGCGCGCACGCTGCCGCTGATGGCCACGGCGTTACCGGCGCGGCGGCTGGAGAAGCGGCAGGCGAGCAGTACGTTGTCGCGCACCGACAGATAGGGCAGCAGGTTGAACTGCTGAAAGATCACG
>JAGOCY010000154.1 GCA_017998495.1 Corallincola sp. | reverse complement strand
GCCCCTCCGGGTGGGCAGCAGTCTGGCCCCAGTTCGCCGCGTGCCATCGCTTCGGCTGCCTGACCACAGCCGGCCTGGCCACATTGGCCACACTGGCCGCCGGGCAGCAGCTCGGCGATGCGCAGGGCGGTGGCGTCGCTCTCTACCGCAAATTTTTTCTCGGCCAGCACCAGCAGTACCCCGAGCAGCGCCCCCAGGGCACCGAAGCAGATCACGGCAATCATTGCCCCTCCGTTAGCCGGCCATGCCGGCAAAGCCCATAAAGGCCAGCGCCAGCCAGCCGGCAGTGATAAAGGCGATGGGGCTGCCGGCAAACAGCGGTGGCACCTCGCTCAGGTTCAGCCGGGTGCGCAGGCCGGCAAAGATCAGCAGCACCAGGGCGAAGCCGAGTGAGGAGCCAAGGCCATAGCTGATGGCGGTGATCAGCCCCAGCCCCTCGCTGGCTACCAGCAGCGCCACCCCCAGCACCGCGCAGTTGGTGGTGATCAGCGGCAGAAAGATGCCGAGGGCGCGATAGAGCGGTGGAAAGCTCTTTCTCAGGTAAAGCTCGGTGAACTGCACCACCGCCGCGATCACCACGATGAAGGCGATGAGGCGCAGAAAACCGAGGTTGAGCGGCTGTAGCAGAGCGGTGTCAAGCAGCCAGGTAAGCAAGGTGGCCAGGGTGATGACAAAGCTGGTGGCGGCGCCCATGCCGATGGCGCTGCCAATGCTGTTGGAGGTGCCCATAAAGGGGCAGAGTCCGAGGTACTTGGCCAGCACCACGTTATTGACCAGGGCGGTGCTGATCAGCACCAGCAGCGGCGATGTGGACATGATGAACTCCGGCGGTGGCGGCTTGGGGCTCGCGTTGCCAGCCCTGTGCCAGCCCCCATTTGCGCCTGCACCAGCAGTTCAAGGCGTTGTTTTTTAATGGAGTTGGCTTTTAGTGCGATGCATGGATGGTTGGCCTTGAGGTCACAGTGTTGTGTCTGGTTGTGGGCTTTATGACAGGGCGACTGCTGCCTCCTGCTGGTGCAGCGCGCTGCTTGAGGAGGGCTGATCGCCGGCCAGCTGCCGCCCCGGCAGGCGTTGCGACGGCGTTTGGCGGCGGCTTTTGTTGTCTCAGGTCAAAGCGGGTTATCGCCGCTGGCCTGACGGGGTGGTGGTGTCCTCTGGCTGGAACAGCCCTTGCTGTTGAGGCTACAAGCAGCAGCAGGAGGGGCTATGAGCCGAAACAGTGCATGGGGAGAGGCGCAAGCCGCGTTGCCGCTGGCAATGCTGGCCGAGCTGGCGGTGGAGCAGGCGCCGATGGCGATCTCCATGACCGCCCTTGACGCCCACATCCTTTACGTCAATCAGTGCTTTTGTGACACCACCGGCTATAGCCGCGAGCAGCTGCTGGGGGCCAACCATTCGCTCATCTCCTATCGCGCCACCCCCAAGAGCATCTATGAGGAGATGTGGCGCACCATCACCGCCGGCCAGGTGTGGCGCGGCAAGCTGCTCAACCGCCGGGCCAATGGCGAGCGCTATCTGGCCGAGGTGACCATCGCCCCGCTGACCGATGGCAAAGGGGCGATCAGCCACTTTCTCGGCATGCACCGCGATATCAGCGAGTCGCATCTGCTTGCCACCCGTCTGAGCAACGAGCGAGCCCAGCTGGAGGCGGTGATCAACGCCGCTCCCCAGGCGATGGCGCTGCTCGACCCCGGTGGCGCGGTGGTGCTGGATAACCTGGCATACAAGACCCTGAGTGCCGATCTCGGCGATGAACCGGCCAGCCGGGTGCTGGCCCAGCTGGGGGAGCGCAGTGGCAGCAGCCATAGTCAGTTCTTCGAGTGGCCGACCAGCCGTGGTCAGCGCATCCTGCAGGCCCATCTGGAGCGGCTGGAGACGGTAGAGCCAGCGGCGGATGCCTTCTTTGCCCCGCGCTGCCGCACCTACCGGGTGCTGACCCTGATCGATCAGACCCGCACCCTGCGCCAGCAGGAGCAGCACCGTCTCGATCAGCTGCAGCTGCTGACCGCCCACAGCGAGCTGGTGCATGCGCTGCAGGAGTCGCTGCAGGCGGCGCTGATGCAGCTGCAGCCGCCGCTCAACCTGATCCGCGCGGCGTTGGCGGTGATGGACTGTCACGACCACCCGTGCAACGGCGTGGCCCCCATGCGCATGGCGCTGGAGGCCGGCGAGCAGGCCAGCAGCCGGCTGCGCGCCGCCCTGCCGGAGCGGCCACTGGAGGCGGTGCAGCCGGTTAACCTTAACCAGATCCTGCATGACGTGCTGCAGCTGGAGGAGCGGCGGGCGATGGCGCTGGGCATTGAGGTGAGCTGGCAGCCACAGCCCGATCTGCCGATGATCAGCGGCCAGCCCGGCCGGCTGCGCCTTGCCTGCAAGCAGCTGCTGGCCAACGCGCTGGAGGCGATTGAGCGCAACCGCAGCCGCGACCGGCGGGTGGTGCTGAGCAGCTGGCAGCAGGGCGACGAAGTGGGGCTGACGGTGGATGACAGTGGCCCGGGCATCCCGGCCGACGAGCGTCACCGGGTGTTTGAGCCCTTCCACACCAGTAAGGGCAGCAGCCAGCCCGGGGCGCGCGGCCTCGGCCTGTCGCTGGTGCAACAGATCGTCAATGAGCACGCCGCCACCATCCTGCTCACCGATAGCCCGCTGGGTGGCTGCCGAGTGGAGCTGCGTCTTCCTGCCAGCGGCCGTCTGCGGAGGTTGTCATGACTGCCATCCCCACCTCGCTGGCCGAGCGCCAGCTCACCGCCCTCTATGAGATCAGTGCCGTGCTCGGGCGTACTCTGGCTTACAAGGAATCGGTCGCCAATCTGCTGGAGGTGCTGCACAGCCGGGCCGGGCTGCATCACCCGCTGCTGACGGTACTGGATGAGCAGCGTGAGCTGATGGTGATCGATGCCCTGCATGCCCCCGGGGTGGCTATGCCCAACCCGCCAGTGCGCTACAAGAGTGGCGAGGGCATTGTCGGCCGGGTGCTGGCCCAGGGCGAACCGATCGTCCTCAAGCGTGCCGGCGATGATCCGCGCTTTCTCGACCGGCTGGAGCTCTATCGCGGCGACCGCCCTTTTGTCGCGGTGCCGATCCGCAACGAGGAGCGCAAGCCCTGCGGCGTGCTGGCCGCCCAGCCCGATGGCGCCGATGCCGCCAGCCTGCCGCACCACCTGCGGTTGCTGGAGATGGTGGCTCAGCTGGTGTCCCAGCACCTGCGGCTGGCCCGCCAGGTGGCCCAGACCCACAACGAGCTGACCAGCGAGCGCGATCTGCTGCGGCGCAAGGTGCGCGGCAACTACAGCCTCGACAACATGGTGGGCCACACCGCGGTGATGCGTCGGGTGTTCGAGCAGATCCGGCTGGTGGCCAAGTGGGATTCGACAGTGCTGGTGCGCGGTGAATCGGGCACCGGCAAAGAGCTGGTGGCCAATGCCATCCACTACAACTCGCCACGGGCCAATGGTGCCTTTATCCGCCTCAACTGTGCGGCGCTGCCCGACAACCTGCTCGAGTCGGAGCTGTTCGGCCATGAGAAGGGGGCCTTCACTGGCGCGGTGCGCGACCGCAAGGGGCGCTTTGAGCTGGCTCATCGTGGCACCATCTTTCTCGATGAGATCGGCGAGATCTCGCCCGCCTTTCAGGCCAAGCTGCTGCGCGTGCTGCAGGAGGGGGAGTTCGAGCGGGTGGGCGGCAGCCAGACATTGCAGGTGGATGTGCGCATCATCGCTGCCACCAACCGGCCGCTGGAGGAGGCGGTGCGCGCCGGCCAGTTTCGCGAGGATCTCTATTACCGCCTCAACGTGATGCCGATTCAGCTGCCACCGCTGCGCGAGCGCATCGAAGATCTGCCCGATCTCACCCAGTTTTTGCTGGGGCGCATCAGCCAGCAGCAGGGGCGGGCGCTGCGCCTGACCGACAGCGGCCTGCGCAAGCTGATGCACTACAGCTGGCCGGGCAACGTGCGCGAGCTGGAAAACCTGCTGGAACGCGCCGCCATCCTCAGTGAAAGCGGAGTGCTGGATCAGGATCTGCTGCTGCTGGAGCAGGGGCTGGCGATGGCGGCTGGCCGTGCTGGCCCGCGGCCGATGTCGCCCGCGCCGCTGGCACCGCCGCCTGCTCCAGAGTTGCTGGATGAAGCGGTGGATGAGCGGGAGCGGGTGATCGCGGCGCTGGAGCGCAGTGGCTGGGTGCAGGCCAAGGCGGCCCGGCTGCTGGGCATGACCCCACGCCAGATCGCCTATCGCATCCAGATCATGAACATCAAGATGAAGCAGTTGTAGCGCCAGGGGGCTTTGTCACAAAGCCGCCAATGTCGCATGCGGGGCGCCTGATGGCGCCCCGTTTCGCTGTTAATGCCTTGAATTTAAATGGGCTGTCGCCAGGAACAGAATTCGCAGAGGGGCCAGGTGGCCTGCTGCTTGGGGTAGTGGGCGAAGCGATTAAGGAGCGGCCCATGTCCTGTTCATCGATGGCGCATCAGGCCAGTGGCCCCAGCAGCGAGCACCCCTGCTACTCGGCCCATGGTCAGCACCAGTACGCCCGCATCCATCTGGCGGTGGCGCCGGCCTGCAACATCCAGTGCAACTACTGCAACCGCCGTTACGACTGCTCCAACGAATCCCGCCCCGGCGTCACCTCCATGGTGCTGACCCCGCAACAGGCGGCGGCACGGGTGGCCAGCGTCGCCCAGCGCCTGCCCAATCTCAAGGTGGTGGGCATCGCCGGCCCCGGTGATCCGCTGGCCAATGGCGCCCGCACTCTGGAGACCCTGAAACGGGTGAAAGAGGTCGACCCTTCGCTGCTGCTCTGTGTCTCCACCAATGGTCTGGCGCTGGCCGACCATGCCGAGGCGCTGGCCGCCGTTGGCGTTCACCATCTGACCATCACCGTCAACACCCTCGACCTGCACACGGCTGCCC
>JAGOCY010000153.1 GCA_017998495.1 Corallincola sp. | reverse complement strand
CATCACCTCCAACGTCGTCTACGGCAAAAAGACCGGTAACACCCCGGACGGTCGCCGCGCCGGCCAGCCGTTTGCGCCGGGTGCCAACCCGATGCACGGCCGTGATGAGAAGGGCGCTGTCGCCTCGCTGACCTCGGTGGCCAAACTGCCCTTCGCCTATGCGCAGGACGGGATCTCCTACACCTTCTCCATCGTGCCGAACGCACTGGGCAAAGATCTGGAGACCCAGAAGCGCAACCTGGCCGGCCTCATGGATGGTTACTTCCACCATGAGTCGGGTATCGAAGGCGGCCAGCACCTGAACGTCAACGTGATGAACCGCGACATGCTGGTCGACGCCATGGAAAACCCGGAGAAGTATCCGGCGCTGACCATCCGCGTATCGGGCTACGCCGTGCGTTTCAATGCGCTGACCAAAGAGCAGCAGATGGACGTGATCACCCGAACCTTTACCCAATCGCTGTAACAGTCGCTAGAATTAGCGACAACCCAATCAGGGCCTTGCATTAGCAAGGCCCTGCTGTTTGTGAGTGCCAGCATGAGTGACCCCGTAATCGGCCGCATCCATTCCGTCGAAACCTGCGGTACCGTCGATGGACCGGGCATCCGCTTTATCGTATTCATGCAGGGCTGCCTGATGCGCTGCAAGTATTGTCACAACCGCGATACTTGGGATCTCGACGGCGGCCGTGAGGTGACGGTGGCCGAGATCATGAAAGATCTGCGCAGCTACCGCCATTTCATCAACGCCAGTGGCGGCGGTATCACTGCCAGCGGTGGCGAGGCGATCCTGCAGGCCGGCTTTGTCGCCGAGCTGTTCGCAGCCTGCAAAGCCGAGGGCATTCACACCTGTCTCGATACCAATGGCTTTGTGCGCGTCTACAACGACGAGATCCTGCGCCTGCTCAGCGTCACCGATCTGGTGCTGCTCGACATCAAACAGATGGATGACGACAAGCACATTGATCTGACCAAAGTCAGCAACAAGCGCACCCTGCAGTTCGCCCAGTATCTGGCTGAGCACAACCAGCGCACCTGGATCCGCTATGTGGTCGTTGAAGGCTATACCGACGATGCCGAATCCGCTCACGCCCTCGGCGCCTTCCTGCAACCGCTTAAAAACATCGAGAAGGTCGAATTGCTGCCCTACCACGAGCTAGGCAAACACAAATGGACAGCCATGGGCGAAACCTATGAGCTGGAGAACGCCCGGCCGCCGTCCCGCGAGACCATGGAGATGATCAAGGGGATCATCGCCAGCTATGGGCTGGCCGTCTCTTACTGACGAGGCGGGAACCGGTAATGGATTGGCCGCTGTTCTGCTACCTGCTGGTTGTGGTTCTGCTTCTGCGTTTCGGCGGCCGCTTGCAGTGGCCATCGACCGACAGCGTCAACACAGTAACAGCCGCTACTGTTGCCATATTGATACTGTGGCAACTCAAAGCAGCGCTGCACCCGCTACTACCTTTGCACTTCTTGGGCATCACCGCCCTAACCCTGATGGCCGGCGCTCGCGGAGCCCTGGTTGCCGCATCACTGCTGGCCGTTGCCAACAGCTTGTGGCATGACACCCTGCCGAGCCTATCCCTAGAGCTGCTGTGCCTAGTGGCGGTGCCCGTGCTCGTTAGTCGAAGTGCCCTGTTTGTGGTGCGCGCCCTGCTACCCGGGCATCTGTTTATCTACATTTTTGTTGCTGGCTTTCTTGGCAGCGCCCTGGCGCTGTCCGCCGGCTATGGGCTACGCAGCCTGCTGCTGGCCCATTGGGGCTGGGTCAGCTGGTCTCAGGCCGTCAGCCAGGGCATTGAGCTGTTACCGTTACTGGCATTTCCCGAAGCCTTAATGAACGGCATGGCCGTTACCTTGATGGCGGTCTACCGCCCCCAGTGGCTGGCCACCTTTGATGAGCAACGCTTTCTGCGCTGATGCGCGGCCCAGCTAGTCCCCACCCCCCGGCCACTGGTTGTCAAAGATGGCCAGGGTGGCCGCCAGATCCTGATAGGTGGGCGGCTTACCCACAGGCGACAGTTCAAGCCCGGCACCTTCCAGACGCTCACGCAGCTGCAGCAGCCAACGCGCTTCGACGCGCGGCAGCGGTTGCGCCGAGCGCCAGCCCATCACCAGTTGCAACTGCAGCGGCAGGCTGGCCAGCAGCGTTGGCATCAGCCAGGGCAGGCCATGGGCCGAAGCGGCCGGCTGCAGATTGAGCCACCACAGCGATAACAGCGCTGAGCCTGGCGCCAGCCATAGGCAGCTGCGCCAGATACGCACCAGTCGGCTATCCACCAGGGGTTGCGCCAGACTGGCAGTGGCAGGCCAGGTGCGCAGATAGCGGCGCCCGTCACGCCACAGCTGTACGAGATTTTGAACAGTCAACACTGCTGCTGCTCCGCCATACGACCTCTTCTCCCTCAGTTATCGTTGTTTTTTCTAAGAAGATTAAGATTGAATTGACCTAAGTTAAGTCATGCGCCTGTCAATTTTGTAATTTTATTACGGGCTGATATAGTTCGCGCCGCGTTACACCCGGACCCGTGTGACGTCCTATCTCGGCTAAGATTCTGTACGTCCGCCAGCTACCGGAGCTTCGTTGGCGGGCCCTGCCAACGGCAGCCTACCACCAGACAGGATGACGAGCATGAATAGCAAATTGGTTCTGGTTTTGAATTGCGGCAGTTCTTCTCTCAAGTTCGCCGTGCTCTCCGCCGTTGATGGTGAAGAGCTACTCTCCGGCCTGGCCGAGTGCCTAGGCAACATCGATGCCCGCATCAAGTACAAACTGCTCGGCGACAAACAGCAGAAAGATCTCGGCGGTGGCGCCGCTCACCGTGAAGCAGTCGAATTCATTGTTTCCCTGATCAACGCCAATCCAGCCATCGCTGACAATCTGGTCGCGGTCGGCCATCGCGTCGTCCATGGCGGTGAAACTTTCACCAAGTCAGTGCTGATCGATGACACCGTGATCCATGGCATTGAGAAAGTGTCACAGCTGGCACCGCTGCATAATCCGGCCAACCTGCTGGGTATCCGCGCCGCCAAAGCAGCCTTCCCCAAGCTGCCGCAGGTTGCCGTGTTTGATACCGCCTTCCATCAGACCATGCCGCAGCACGCCTATCTCTATGCCCTGCCCTACAAGTTCTACCGCGAACATGGTATTCGCCGCTACGGCTTCCACGGCACCAGCCACTACTACGTCAGCCGTAAAGCGGCTGAAATGCTCGGCAAGCCGGTCAGCGAAACCAACGTGATCGTAGCCCACCTGGGTAACGGCGCCTCGGTCTGCGCCGTCAAGGGCGGCAAGAGTGTGGATACCTCCATGGGTATGACCCCGCTCGAGGGTCTGGTCATGGGTACCCGCTGTGGCGACATCGATCCGTCGCTACCGGAGTATTTCATCAAACAGCTGGGTTACAGCATTGATGAGGTCAGCACCATCCTCAACAAGCAGAGCGGCTTCCTCGGTTTGACCGAGGTATCCAACGACTGTCGCTACGTTGAGGATGGCTTTGCCGAAGGTAAGCCGGACGCGGTCCGGGCAATGGAGATCTTCTGCTACCGCCTGGCCAAGTACATCGCCAGCTACACCGCCGCCCTTGGCCGACTCGATGCCGTGGTGTTCACCGGCGGTATTGGCGAAAACGGCGCCCCAGTGCGCGCCAACACCCTCAAGTATCTTGAGATCTTCGGCTTCGCCGTAGACGAGCAGGCCAACCTAGCGGCCCGTTTTGGCAAGTCCGGCACCATCACCAGCAACAGTGGCCCGCAGGCGCTGGTGATCCCCACCAACGAAGAGTGGGTTATTGCCCAGGACAGCGCCGCGCTGGCCGGGATCTGAGCGATGGCGGGCGGCAAGTGCCGCCCGCTCCCTGTTGACGACCAACGAGAGATCACACCGTGCCACGTACGATCATGCTTATCCCCGTTGGCAGTGGCGTCGGCCTGACGACCATCAGCCTCGGTCTGGTGCGCGCCCTGGAACGTCAGGGGATCCGCGTCAATTTCTTCAAGCCGGTTGCCCAGCTCCATATTGGCGACACTGGCCCAGAGCGTTCCACCGCCATCATTAAACAGGCGTCACGGGTCAACCCGCCTGAACCCTTCCAGGTCAACCACGTCGAAACCCTGATCAGTAGCGGTCAGCGTGATGTGTTTCTGGAGGAAGTGGTCGCCCGCTACAACCAGGGCTGTGAAAACGACCATGTGGTGGTAGTGGAAGGGTTAGTGCCAACCCGCCGCGAGCCCTGGGCCAACCGCGCCAATATCGACATTGCCAAGGCGCTGGACGCCGAAGTGGTGTTTGTCGCCACGCCGGGTGCCGATGACGCCAGCCAGCTGCGCGAGAAGGTGGAGATCGCCTACAACAACATGGGCGGCGCCAAGAACAAGCAGCTGCTTGGGGTGATGATCAACAAGGTGGGCGCACCTGTTGATACCCAGGGGCGCACCCGTCCGGATCTGTCGGAAATTTTCGAGAGCAACGACTACACCCAAGGCTGTACCGCCGAGGCCATCACTGCTGCCTTTAAACACTCGCAGGTGCGGCTGCTCGGCAGTGTGCCTTGGAACTTCGATCTGATCGCACCGCGCGCCCGCGATCTGGCCCAGCATCTGGGAGCCACCATCATCAACGCGGGCGAGCTGGACAGCCGTCGTCTGCGCAGCGTCACCTTCTGTGCCCGCTCAGTGCCCAACATGATTGAGCACTTCCGCGCCGGCAGCCTGCTGGTGACTTCAGCGGACCGTCCGGACGTGATCACCGCTGCCTGTCTGGCGGTGATGAACGGCGTCAAACTGGGCGCGGTGCTGCTGACTGGCGGCTTCCGCCCTGATGAGCGCTTGATGACCCTGTGCAAGCCGGCGCTGGAAAGCGGCCTGCCGTTGCTGTTGATCGACAACAACACATGGCAGACCTCACTGCTGTTGCAGTCCTTTAA
>JAGOCY010000152.1 GCA_017998495.1 Corallincola sp. | reverse complement strand
TGCCCACATCGGCATCAGCCGCATGGTCAAGGCCAGCGGCCGCGACGCCCTGATGGCCGCCACCCTTGAGGCGCTGACCAGCGCCGGTGCGCAGACGCTGGTGGTCACCAATTTTGTCGATTTCGATACCCTTTACGGCCACCGCCGCGACATTCAGGGCTATGCCGACGAGCTGGAATCCTTCGACCAGCTACTGCCGCAACTGCTGGCCGCGCTGCAACCCGGCGATCTGCTGGTGCTGAGCGCCGACCACGGCTGCGATCCGGCCTGGCCGGGCACGGATCACACCCGCGAGCGGGTGCCGCTGCTGGTGGCTGGGCCCGGGGTGCGGCCGCAGCGGCTGGGGGTCAGAGCGAGCATGGCCGATATCGGCGCCACCCTGAGTGACCATTTGCAGCTGGCGCCAACGGGCGTTGGCCAATCCTTTTATGCGGAGCTCTACCCATGACCACCCCCCATATCGCCGCCAACCCCGGTGATTTTGCCGAAACCCTGCTGATGCCCGGCGATCCGCTGCGCGCCCGCTTTATCGCCGAGCACTACCTCGACGATGTCCGTCAGGTCACCGCCGTGCGCAACATGCTCGGCTATACCGGCCACTATCGTGGCCAGCGGGTGTCGGTGATGGGGTCAGGGATGGGCATTCCCAGTATCAGCATCTATGCCACTGAGCTGTATCAGCAGTTTGGGGTGCGGCGCATCGTGCGGGTGGGTAGCTGTGGCGCCATCGCCTCACACCTGAAGCTGGGCGATCTGGTGGTAGCCATGGGCGCCAGCACCGACTCCAGCGTCAACCGCCAGCGCTGTGGCGGCCATGATTTTGCCGCCATCGCCAGCTATCCGCTGCTGCGGCAGGTGGTGGCCGAGGCCGAACGTCAGGGGCTGGCGCTCCAGGTCGGCAACTGTTTCTCCACCGATCAGTTTTATCACCCCGATGGCGACCTGCTGGCCCGCTGGCAACGGCTGGGGGTGCTGGCGGTCGAGATGGAAGCAGCGGGGCTCTATGGTGTGGCGGCGGCCTGTGGTGGTGAGGCGCTGGCCCTGCTCACCGTCTCCGACCATTGCACTGTGCCCCAGCCGGCGATGAGCCCGGCGCAGCGCGAGCAGGGTTTGGGGCAGATGGTGCAGCTGGCGCTGGGTGCGCTTTGCAGTTAAGCGGCGGCGGTTAGCTGATTAGTGAACATCGGTGTGGACGCCGGGGGCGGCGTTCAACGCGCCACCCAGCCGTGCCCGGATCTGGGCGACTGGATCGGGCTCCGGCTGGGCATGGCGGGCCAGATCATTGAGCAACATACGGGCCTGGGCGGTGCGATGGTTTTTGTCCATAACCTCGTTGGCCGCCGGGCGATCCAGCTCCAGCGCACTGTTGAGCAGGGTTCTGGCTTTCTCGGCTTTCCGCGCGGCTTCGGCGGCTTCGGCTGCGGGGTCCTTGATACCGAACTGGGTCATTGCCAACCCTTCCTGGTTCATCCGGGCCAGCAGAGCAGCAGAGGGCACCTTGAGTCGCTGACGGGCGGCGTCAAGGGTCTGCTTGACCTCCAGCGATTCAGCCATCGACAGGGTGGCGAATGCACCCTTGAGCTTCTCAACATCCAGAAACATCGCTTGCAGATGCACGCGCAGCACCGATGGTGCACATTCGGCCAGCGCCCCACGATTACGGGCCGGCGTACCGTTGAGCATGTCAAAATCAGCCGCGCTTAGCCCCTCGGCAGCCATCTGCTGCAACAGCGCCGGGGAGGGGGCCTTGAGGTGGGGAAGTGCCTGATCCAGATTGATACTGACCTGCATCGCTTCGACCGCAGAGAACTTGTCGAAGACGGCTTCAATGCTTTCGCGATCGGCAAGTATGGAATGCATGGTGGCCCCCGCTGATATCGAAAGGCCACCCTAGCAGCGCACTGTTACAGGAACGTGAAAGAGTGAGCCCAGTCACTCTTTCTCGCCGCCGTTACAGCACCCACACCTCAACCCGGCGGTTGCGGGCACGACCGCTTTCACTGGCGTTGTTGGCGACGGGCAGTTCCTGGCCGTAACTGTCAACCGCGGTAACGGTAATGCCCCGCGCCTCGAGTTCGGCTTCAACTGCCTTGGCCCGCTCCAGCGCCAGTTCGGCGTTGCGCTGCGGGCTGCCGCTGGCATCGGCAAAGCCCATAAGCACCAGCTGGCGACCGTTGTTTTGTTCGACGAACTCGATCAGACGCTCAAGGTCGTGTTTACCCTTGTTGTCCAGTTCACCGGTGCCTTTGGCAAAACGGAAGTTAAGGGACAGGCGTTCGCCGTTCTGGGCGTACTGGCGATACCCGGCTGGCGCGTTCTGCGGTGGCTGTACCTTTTCCGCTCGCAGGTTCTGCGAGATCAGGCCGGTCTCCTGCACGATCTCTTGGCCCTGGCGGTCGATGGCAAAACGGGCGAAATCCTTAACAAAATCACTGGCCGCCGTGGGCGTGTAAAGATACAGGCGGCGGGACAGGGCGTAGTCTTCAGTGCCGACGGTAAAGCGGGTCGGAAAGATGGCGGAGGTCTCTGGGCTTTCGGCGATGGCCAGGGCCTTGGCATGGCCCACATAGTTAAGGCCAATAAAGCCGATGGCGGTCTCATCAGCGGCAACCAGCCGCGACAGCTCGGAGCTGGACTCGATGCGGGTGGCGTTCGCCGCCAGTGATTTGTCGAACTTCTTCAGCACCAGATCTTTGAAGGTATCCCAGGTTCCTGAGTGTTCGTCACGGGCGATCACTTTAATGGGCGCATCCGTCCCCCCCACCTCAGACCAGTTGCTGATCTCGCCGGCAAAAATACGTGCCAGGGTCTCCACCGGCAGTCGAGACACGCTGTTGTTTTCGTTGACGATCACCGCCAAACCATCAAGGCCGACAATGTGCTCGTTGCCGACTCTGCTCAGATCGCCGGCAATCGGCTTGAGCGCTGTAAGTTCGTCGCCTTTGATGGCGCGGGAGGCCATGCCGATGTCGGCTTTGCCGCCAAGCATGTCCTCAAATGCGGTAGAAGAGCCGTGGGCATGCAACTCAATGGCTTTGACGACACCGTTGTCAACAAACTGCAGCTGCCGCTCGACCGCTACCGCTCCCTTGACCCAGCTCATTTCGGTGATGCCAATACTTTTCAGGTAGGCCTCAATCAATGCCGGTGCCAGCTTCTCACCGATGGTGTTGGAACCGTGCAGACGGAAGGCGATCTCCGGTTTGCTGACCGGCAGCAGTGCGGGTGCGGCGAGGGCTGTGCCATTGCTCTGGACGTCGCTAGCCGTGACCACCGGCTGCTCGGCCAGCCGCGGCTGTGCCGATAACGTTGGCGCCGCGGTCAGTTGCGGCAGTAGCAGCCACAGCAGGACGGCCACCATCACGACGTCAACCATTGCAGCCGAGGCCAGCCAGCGTTTGTTACTGGCCTTAGCCACAGGCTGAGCAACCGGCGTGTCGTCATCACTGCTCAGCAGCAGGTTGATTTCAGCAATGACCGTGGTCAGCCCCGGGTGCTGAAGTGCCGATAGCTCGGTGATCACCAGATCGAAGTAGTGAGCGTCCTGCATCATCTTTTGATGGAGGATGCGGATGTCGAATTCGGATTTGGCCAGCCGTTCAAGCACGACCAGCTTGTCGAGCAGCAGCAGACGGTTTTTCTGGGAGAGCTTGAGATGATCGGTGGCAAGCGATTTGTCGGGGCCAGACTGCGCCATGACAAGGACCTCATGATAAAAAAGAGCGCGGATTTTGACGCGCCAAAATGACGCTGGTGTGAATGGCATTGTGCTGCCTGCTCTGGCTGCAGCCTTATGGCCGCCCGTGCCTAGGTACGCGTGACCGCCAGATCAGTTGTGCAACGGCCGGCCAGATTGAGGGCGTCAGAGGGTGGTCGATGATGGCGTGCGCCTTGATACTGTTGGCATCGGCGACTTCAGCCGCGGCCAGCGGGTGGACCACAAGGCGTTGTAATTGCGCCGCAGTGATGGGGTGGACAGCGTGGTACAACGCCGCTTGTCCGCTGGGTTGGCTGGTGCCATGACCACGCCGATGTGGCGCCGTCATCAGACCCGCAGAACTGGGGCCAAACAATGAGGATGAAGGAATGAAATTGCTGGAATTGAAAGTGCCACCGCTGGCCCTGCTACTGCTGACTACTGCCCTGATCTGGTGGCTGCCGGCGTTGTGGCCTTTGTCATTACAAGCGGAGATTGCGCTGCTGCTGATTGCCAGCGGGGCGGCGATCTGCCTGTGGGGGGCGCTGAGTTTCCGGCTGGCGCGCACTACCCTGGACCCGCGGGTGCCGCATCGGAGCAGCCAGCTGGTCGATGGCGGCATCTACCGCTTTACCCGTAACCCTATGTATCTGGGCATGGCGCTGTCGCTGCTCGGCTATGGGGTATGGCTGGGCAAGGGCTCTGCATTGCTGGCGGTGGTCGCTTTTGTGTTTTACCTCACCCGTTTTCAGATCATCCCCGAAGAGCGGGCGTTGGCCCACCGCTTTGGTGAGGGCTTCAAACGCTACTGCCGGCGGGTCAGGCGCTGGTTGTAATGGCCAGCTGCTGCCGCCCAGCCCACTAGCGACAGCTGTCTTTGATTCGCGCATCGAGCTTGGCGATCTCTGCCTCTTTTTCCTCAAGGGTCATATCCCGACGGCTACCATCCTCGGCTACTTGCTGTAGTCGTGGTTTCTGGCTGAGCTGCTGGCGATTGTAACGGGCCTTTTCGCACTGCTGTTTGAGTTCGGCGACCGCTTTGGCGGCCAGCGCCTGCTCGCTGGCCACTTTGTTGTTGGCATCAGCTGCGGCAAACAGCGCCTCATAGGTGAGTGGATTGGCGGGCAGGGGAGTGGCCGTGGCTTCATAAGAGGGCATGTGCACAGCGTAGATCTGCCCTTCGGTCGGGCGTTGCGCCGAAAAATGGATCATGCCCTGACTATCGTGCCAGAAGTAGACC
>JAGOCY010000151.1 GCA_017998495.1 Corallincola sp. | reverse complement strand
GAGTCACCAGCAGCGCGGTGTTTTCATCAACCCCCACGCCAAAGGGCACTCCGGTCATCAACTGCAGCACCGCCAGCCTTGGATGGCGGGCCCGTTCCGAAAAGTGAGTATCCACTACGCCGAGATTAAACAACCCCAGACCACCGGTTGCCAGATAGGTGAGATCATCGGGCTTGAGCCCGCCGCAATTGCCGCTGCGTTCACAGCCTGCACCCGGCGCACCTGCGGCAAAAGCGCCGCGCGCCATAGCCGCACGGCTATCACCGTTGCTGATCATTGGCACCGGGTGCCCAAAAGCGCTGCCACCGGCCTGCACGGCGGTGCCGGCACTGGTACCGCCCACCACTAGCTGATCCGCAGCAAAGCGCTGCTGTAGCAGCTCAAACCAGGGGGCCGGACGACCATCATCGGCGATGAAGGCGGCACGGGTCAGGCTCTGATCACCGCCGTTCAAAAACACCCCGTGGGCGCCAACAAAGAGCGACGTCAGCAACTCAGGATCACGGCACAATTGCTGCTGGTAAGCCACACGTTCGCCGTAGATCGCCTCACGCCGGTAACTACCCAAGCGCTCGGCGCGCACCGCTGCCAACTGGTCACACCGGCCGCTACGCCAAGCAGCATGCAGCACACCATCGAGCGGCAACCAGTGGCTATCGGCGCCGGCCTGGGCCAACACCTGCTGGTAGAAATCGGCCGCCTCGAACGGGTCGCGGGCCGAGGCGGTGATCACCAGAATGCGCGGCTTCTGCCCCCCTGCCCGTTTAGCGGCCATAGCCACAAAGGTTTGGTAAATGGCGATGGCATCGGCGCTCTTGCTGGCCGCCAAGGCCACCTGTTCGTAAGCACCCGCTTTGTTTTCGGGCGCCGTTTCTAAAAGATCAATCAGGCCATACCAGGCACGATCATCAAGGCTGTTAAGCCACTGCCGGTCCTGCTCGCGCAGGCCATCGGTGAGCGCGGTCAGCCTGTGAGGGCCAGCGCCCAAACGGGCGGCCAGCTGGCGCAATTGCTTGAGCGCCAGCTGACGCTGTTCGCCCGTTTGCCAGCTGCTGGCCTCAACCAGCGCCAGCTGCTGCGCCGCCAGCGAAGCGAAAACACTGGTCCTACCACCAGCGAATTGATGACCGTCAGTACAGTGTTTGGCGGCCATGCTGGAGCAGGTGCGGATACCGCCGCCGGCCAGCATCAAGCGGTGAGAATCAAGCGCTGGCGCGGCCTGAGCGGGTATGCCAAGGGCGGTGACAAGGAGCAGAAAAACGGAGGAGAAACGCAGCATGGGGCACCCTGACGGTCATGGTGACGGTGAAAACTTGTCCATTGACAGTCCCACCGACATGGATCATTTCTGACGTGCGCTGCCCCAAACAGCGCCTGTTATCTAACCCGAAAAGCGGGAGCTTCGACAAGCGATGCTGAAAAAGGCTTTCTCGCTGTCGTCGTACCACTACCAGAGCTTCTATCTGAGCGAGTGGTTCAACGAATAGCGCTAACACCGTCCAACCGGCTGCCCTGACAAGCGGTCGGTGCGGTGTTGCGCGCGTCTGAACCACGCCCGCCTCGCCCCTTCGACATAACTACAAAACAGATTCGGACCCAGCGTCTTCCGGCGGTGATGGCTTGCGCCTGCCTGTCGACGACCGGGACCACACTATTCAAATTCCAGTACTGAACGGGAGAGATCCTATCTCCTATCCGATGCTCAAGTGGGCGGCCTGCGCGCTGTTCACCCTGACCCCAGTGGCGGCTGCCATTGCCGCTGAAACCGCGCCGGCCAAGGCCGAAGAGGTGGAAACCATCACCGTCACCGGTTCACGCCTGAAAGGAGTGGACATGGAAGGCGCCATGCCGATCACCGTGCTTGATGAGGATGACATCGCCGATTCCGGCGCCAAGTCGGTGATCGACCTGCTCAAAACCCTGCCGCAGATGGGCGGCGGCGCAGGCACTTTCTCCACCAGCTCCTCCGGGACAAAAACAGGTGATTCACCCGCAGGTTCCTCCGGCATCTCGCTGCGTGGGCTGGGCACCAGCTCCACCCTCACCCTGATTAACGGCCGCCGGGTGTCGGTCAGCTCCTTTGCCAACGGCAATGAATCCTTTGTCGATGTCAACGCCATTCCGCTGGCTGCGATCAAGCGGGTAGAGGTGCTGACCTCCGGCGCTTCGGCCATCTACGGCGCCGATGCGGTGGCCGGGGTAGTCAACTTTATCCTCAAGGAGGATTTTGAAGGAGTTGAGATCGGCACCAGCTATGGCGAGTCGGAAGCCAGCAGCGCCGATGACAAGGTCAATTTCAATATCACCGGCGGTACCAAAATCGGTAAGACTCATGTGATGGGAGTATTTGATTACTTCAAGCGCAATGCCCTGTACGACACCGACCGTGAGATCACCGCCGTCGAGCGTAACCCCAGTCAGCAAGGGATCTGGCCCAGCTTTAATGATGATGACGTGCTTTACGACCTGGGTGATTTTGTCGAATCGACCTGTCCGCCCGATCAGTTTGGCGAAGGGACGTATGGTGAGTACTGCGAGGTCAACCGCAATGCTTACACCGCCACTGATCCAGGCATCGAGAGCTACAGCGGGCTGGTGACGGTGAATGTCGATCTGGCCAGCGACCTGCGCTGGAAGAACGAGCTAATGTACAGCCGCAAAAAATCGGAAGCAGACAGCGAACCAGCCCCGTTCTCCAGCAAATTCGAGAAAACCGAGGATGAACCCTACGACAACGAATGGGTATATCTCGATCATCCAGGCATGCCAACCGACTTTCTAAATCGCTTGTTGGATGCCGGCGTTGACCCCGATGACATGCTGCTACTTTGGGGCCGCTTCCCCGATGCCCGTACCGTTGAAGTGGAGAGCGACAACTTCCGTCTGGTCAGCAGCCTGCAGGGCTCGGTAGCCGACTGGGACTGGCAGAGCGCTCTCAGCTATGGTGAGAACAAGAACACCCAGACCGCCACGGCGGGGATCTACAACGTCGAAAAAATTCCGCGCCGCCCTGCGTGGCGAACTGTGCGCCGATGGCAGCACCGGCTGCACCCCGGGTGTTGATGGCCTCTACTACGACCCCTTCAATGGTCAGGCCCTCAATGATCCGGCGGTGGTCAACCTGCTGCGTGAGCGGGTGCCGCGTGACGGCAAATCAACCCTGCTGATCGCCGATGCCAGCATCAGCGGCGCCCTGTTTGAACTGCCGGCCGGCGCTGTGGCCAGCGCCTTCGGCGTCGAATTCCGCAAGGAGAAAGTGGACGACGAGCCGAGCGAATTGGCCAAGGCCGACCCGGATAACGACAACGAGGTGCCGGTCTACGGCTTCGGCTCCACCGAAGCCCATGCCCAGCGGGATGTATGGGCTGCCTACGGTGAGTTCGCCATCCCTATGACCGAGCAGTTGGAGCTGAGCGCTGCCGCCCGCTATGACAACTACGAGTCATTCGGTGGCGACATCAGCCCGAAGCTGGGGCTGCGCTACCAGCCCTTGGAGAGCACCATCTTCCGCGCCAGCTATGCCGAATCCTTCCGCGCGCCATCATTGGCACAGGTAGGGGCCGGTACCACGCTTGGGTCAGCCCCGCTCTCATGCGGCGGTGAGTTTGTCGATTATTACTGCGGTGGCGGTAACCGTGATCGCTCCTTCCTCACCGAAGTCTATGGCAACGAGGATCTGGAGGCAGAGACGGCCAAGAGCTATAACGCCGGGGTGGTGTTCAGCCCCAGCGAAGACTTCACCATCAGCCTCGATTACTGGCGTTACCGCCACGACAATCTGGTGGGCACTGACCCCGACGACATGCTGCGGCGTGGCATCGCAGGTGATGTCACCGTCACAACGCGAGACGGTCTGGATGCGAATGAGCTCGGTATCGAAACTCGCGATGGCACCATCTATAGCCGAGTGGAGGAGATGCACCTGCAGCTGGAAAACCTCGGCACCCAGGAGACTGACGGCTTTGACCTGAGTTCTACTTGGTATCTGCCCAAATCCGGCAGCTATGGCAATTTCAGCCTGCTGTTTGACGCCAGCTACCTCAACAGCTTCGACAAACAGCTGTCGAAGAGCTCGACCACCGAAGAGCTGGCTGGCGAGTGGCGCTATCCCAAGTGGCGCGCCAACGCCAAGCTGCGCTGGGAACTGGATGAGATCTACGCCTCGCTGGGCATGGACTACACCGGCGACTACAACGATGACGATGAAGTGGGCGATACCCCGCAGGGGCGCAAAGTCCCCTCCTAGACCATCTTCACCGCCTATATGGCATACGATCTGACCAGCAACGCCACTGTTAGCCTGGCCGTGGACAACCTGTTCGACAAAGAAGCGCCTTACGCCTACGGCTCCAGCGCCAACGTCGATCTGGTCAACCACGACACCATGGGGCGTTACTACACCCTAGGCTTGAACTACCGCTTCTAAAGGGTACGGTTGCCGGGCGGGAACCAACCCCGCCCGGCTTTTCAAGGAGTGTTTATGAATCAGCCTCGTCCCTGGGCGATGCCGGATGCCTTTGTCATCCTGTTGATGCTGGCGCTGATCCTGGCAGTGGTGAGCCATCTGGTGCCCGCCGGGGTGTTTGAGGTAGTCAGCGTTGACGGCAAAACTCGACTGCTGCCGGAAAGTTTCCGCTATGTCGATGACTGGTCCGGGGTGACGCTGTTCGCCAGCGGCGACCAGATCGGCCTGCTCAATTTCGTGTTTGAAGGGCTGGTCACCGGCGACAAGTACGGCAGCGCCGTCGGTGTGGTCGCCTTCATTCTGGTGATCGGTGGCGCCTTCGGCATGATCATGCACACTGGCGCCATCCACCGCAGCCTGACCCTGCTGATTCAGCGCGGCAGGCAGCGGCTGCATCTGCTGCTACCCCTGCTGTTTCTACTCTTTTCGTTAGGCGGCGCCGTGTTTGGCATGGGTGAAGAGGCGATCGCCTTCTGCATTCTGCTGGCGCCGCTGTTAGTGCGGCTCGGCTATGACAGCATCTGTGCGGTGA
>JAGOCY010000150.1 GCA_017998495.1 Corallincola sp. | reverse complement strand
ACCTGATGGAGACCGCTTACGCCTCGGCGCTGGCGGCCAACTTCCGCACCGAGAGCCGTGGCGCTCACAGCCGCGAAGACTTCCCGGAGCGTGATGACCAGAACTGGCTGTGCCACTCGATCTATGACCCGCAGACCGACGAGATGGTCAAACGCGAGGTCAATATGTCACCGAAGCTGCGGCCGGCGTTTCCGCCGAAAGCCCGTACTTACTGATCGGGGGTGAGCGATGTTGGTTAATTTCTCGGTCTATCGCTTCAATCCGGAGACGGACCAGAAGCCGCAGATGCAGTCGATGCAGCTGGAGATCGCCGACGGCAGCGACATGATGGTGCTTGATGCGTTGATCCTGCTGAAAGAGCAGGACCCGACCCTGGCCTTCCGTCGCAGCTGCCGTGAAGGGGTGTGCGGTTCTGATGGCCTGAACATGAACGGCAAGAACGGCTTGGCCTGTATCACCCCGCTCTCCGATCTGCTCGGTGGCGGTAAGACGGTGGTGATCCGGCCGTTGCCGGGGTTGCCGGTGGTGCGCGATCTGGTGGTCGATATGACCCAGTTCTATGACAACTACGAGCGCATCAAGCCGTACCTGATTAACGACAGCAAGATCCCGCCGGCGCGCGAGTTTTTGCAGTCGCCGGAAGAGCGGGCACGTATCGATGGCCTCTATGAGTGCATCCTCTGTGCCTGTTGCTCCACCTCCTGTCCGTCGTTCTGGTGGAACCCGGACAAGTTCGTGGGCCCGGCCGGTCTGCTGCAGGCTTACCGCTTCCTGGCGGACAGCCGCGACACGGCGCGTGAGGAGCGGCTGGATGGCCTGGCGGATGCCTACAGCGTATTCCGCTGCCATGGCATCATGAACTGTGTTCAGGTGTGCCCGAAGGGGCTCAACCCGACCAAGGCGATCGGCGAGATCAAATCGATGCTGGTGAAGCGTTCACTGTAACGCCCAACCACTCAGGAAGAGGCCGCCCGGCCGCACATTTAGCGGCGGCCGGGGTGGCGAAAACGGGAACTTGGCGTATTTTGTACGTGCTCGGCGCCAGCAACGCGGATTTCGAGAATCATCATGCATAACGGCCATTTGCAAGCGTGGATTGAGTCCTCGCACCTCTCTGCTACCCATGCTGCCTATATTGAAGATCTCTATGATCAGTACCTGGCCGATCCGGCTGCGGTCGATGGTCAGTGGCGTACCATTTTTGACGGCTTGCCCAAGGTCGGCGCCAGCGAGGAATCGCACAGTGGCGTGCGCGACCACTTCCGCACCGTCGCCCGCCAGCGCACCCGGACCGTGGTAGCGGCCGGCCCCGACACCAAGCAGGTGCGGGTGCTGCAGCTGATCAACGCCTACCGTTTCCGTGGCCACCAGCACGCCGAGCTCGATCCGCTTGGCATGTGGCAGCAGGAGCAGGTGGCGGATCTGGACCCAGCCTTTCACGAACTGACGGCGGAAGATTTCCACCGTGAGTTCAGCGTCGGTTCTTTCGCCATCGGCAAGCCAACCATGGTCCTCGGCCAGCTGGTCGATGCCCTCAAGCGCACCTATTGCGGCGCTATCGGCGCCGAGTACATGCACCTGACCAACACCGATGAGAAGCGCTGGCTGCAGCAGCGGCTTGAGTCGATTCTGGCCAAGGGCAGCTACACCGCCGAAGACAAGCTGCGCTTTGCCGAAGCCCTGACCGCTGCCGAGGGTCTGGAGCGCTATCTCGGTACCAAGTTCCCGGGGGCCAAGCGTTTCTCGCTGGAAGGGGGCGATGCCCTGATCCCGATGCTCAAGGAGCTGATCCGCCGCGCCGGTGAGCAGGGCACCAAGGAAGCGGTGATCGGCATGGCCCACCGTGGCCGCTTGAACGTGCTGGTCAACGTGCTTGGCAAGAAGCCCTCAGACCTGTTCGATGCCTTTGCCGGCAAGCATGATGATCACCCGCAGGGTTCGGGCGACGTCAAATACCACATGGGTTTCTCCTCCGATTTCGCCACCCCGGGCGGCAATGTCCACCTGGCGCTGGCCTTCAACCCCTCTCACCTGGAGATCGTCAATCCGGTGGTGATGGGCTCGGTACGAGCCCGTCAGGAGCGTATCGGCTGCACTGATGGCAGCAAGGTGCTGCCGATCACCATCCATGGTGACTCGGCCATCGCCGGCCAGGGGGTAGTGCAGGAGACCTTTAACCTGTCCAAGACCCGCGCCTTTGGCGTGGGCGGTACAGTGCGCATCGTGGTCAACAACCAGATCGGCTTTACCACCTCCAATCCGCAGGACACCCGCTCTACCCAGTACTGCACTGACATCGCCAAGATGGTCCATGCGCCGATCTTCCACGTCAATGCTGATGATGTGGAAGCGGTGGTGCTGGTGGCCCAGATCGCGCTCGATTTCCGCAATACCTTCAAGCGTGATGTGTTGATCGACCTCATCTGCTACCGCCGTCATGGCCATAACGAGGCCGATGAGCCGGGCGCCACCCAGCCGCTGATGTACCAGAAGATCCGCAACCATCCGACCGCCCGCCAGCTCTACGCCGAGCGACTGGTGGCCGAGAAGGTGCTGCCTGCCGATGGCGGCGAGACGCTGGTTAACAACTATCGCGATGCCCTTGATCGCGGCGAGTGCGTGGTCAAAGAGTGGCGGCCGATGGAGAGCCGTGCCGTTAGCTGGTCGGCCTATATTGGCCAGGACTGGGATGCCGCTCATAACACCGCGTTCAACATCGGCCGCCTGCTCGCCCTCGGCGAGAAGATGTGCGAAGTGCCGGAAGGGGTGGTGCTCCATTCACGGGTCAAGAAGATCTATGAAGATCGTCTGGCCATGATGCGCGGCGAGCGTCTGCTCGACTGGGGCGCCGCCGAGACCCTGGCCTATGCGACGCTGGTGGCGGATGGCTACAGGGTGCGCCTGACCGGTCAGGACTCAGGGCGTGGTACCTTCTTCCACCGTCATGCTGTGCTCCATGATCAGAAGACCGCCTCGACCCATATCCCGCTGCGTCAGCTGGCCGAGAATCAGGCACCTTTTGATGTCTATGACTCGGTGCTGTCGGAAGAAGCGGTACTGGCCTTCGAATATGGTTATGCCACGGCGTCGCCGGAAGGGCTGACCATCTGGGAAGCGCAGTTCGGTGACTTTGCCAACGGTGCCCAGGTGGTGATCGACCAGTTCTTGAGCTCGGGTGAGCAGAAGTGGGGACGCCTCTGTGGCCTCGTCATGCTGCTGCCGCACGGTTACGAGGGCCAAGGGCCTGAGCACAGCTCGGCGCGCTTGGAGCGCTTCCTGCAGCTGTGTGCCGATCACAACATGCAGGTGTGTGTGCCCAGCACCCCGGCTCAGGTGTTCCATATGCTGCGTCGCCAGGTGATGCGGCCGATGCGCCGGCCGTTGGTGGTGATGTCGCCCAAATCGCTGCTGCGCCATCCGGCCGCGGTCTCCAGCCTGGATGAACTCTCCGGTGGCTGCTTCCAGAACTGCATTGGCGAGGTCGAGAATATCGACCCGGCCAAGGTCAAGCGGGTGGTGTTCTGCTCCGGCAAGGTCTACTACGAGCTGGTGGATTACCGCCGCAAGAATGGCATCGATGATGTGGCCATCTTGCGCATCGAGCAGCTCTACCCCTTCCCCCATGCGGAAGTGGCCGAAGCGCTGGCGCCTTTTGTCAACGCTCGTGACTTTGTCTGGTGTCAGGAAGAACCGCAGAACCAGGGGGCCTGGTATTGCAGCCAGCACCATTTCTGGGCGGCCATTCCCCAGGGCGCCAGCCTTAAGTATGCCGGCCGTGCTGCCTCGGCAGCGCCCGCCTGTGGCTATGCAGCGCTTCATCTGCAGCAGCAGCAGGAACTGATTCACGCCGCCTTCAATTGAAGGCGGCTCGAGATAACCCAACTTACATGCAAGACCAGAGGGAACGCCTCAGATGAGCATTGAAATCAAAGTGCCTGTACTGCCGGAATCAGTTGCTGACGCCACTATCGCCGCTTGGCACAAGAAGGCCGGTGACTTTGTCCGCCGCGACGAGAACCTCGTCGATGTCGAAACTGACAAGGTGGTGCTGGAAGTGGTGGCACCGGAAGACGGCGTCCTCGAAGAGATCCTCCACGATGTCGGCAGCACCGTGCTGGCTGAGCAGCTGATTGGTCGCCTGCGTGGCGCCGCCGCGCCGTCGGCCAGCGCTCCGGCGCCGGCGGCGGTGGAAGCTGCCGCTGCTCCTGCCGCCAAGGCGGCGGAGCCGGTACTCACCCCCTCGGTGCGTCGCGCCATGGGCGAGCAGGGGGTAACTCCCGACCAGCTGGCTGGCGTCGCCGGTTCAGGCCCCGATGGCCGTCTGGTCAAGGAAGATGTGGCCAAGGTCGCCGCCGCACCGGCAGCGGCTGCCAAAGCGCCAGCGGTGGCCACTGCGGTGGTGGCGACAGGTGAGCGCAGCGAGAAGCGGGTGCCCATGACCCGTCTGCGCAAGCGCATTGCCGAGCGCCTGCTTGAAGCCAAGAACAACACCGCCATGCTCACTACCTTCAACGAGGTGGACATGGCGCCGATCAACGAACTGCGCAAGAAATACGGTGAAACCTTCGAGAAGAAGCACGGCGTGCGTCTCGGTTTCATGTCCTTCTACGTCAAGGCGGTGGTCGAAGCGCTCAAGCGCTACCCGGAAGTGAACGCCGCGCTCGATGGCGATGACATCGTCTATCACAACTACTTCGATATCAGCATCGCCGTCTCCACCCCGCGTGGGCTGGTGACCCCGGTGCTGCGCGATGCCGACCAGCTGTCGATGGCCGAGATTGAAACGGCCATCAAGGATCTGGCGGTTAAAGGCCGTGACGGCAAGCTGACCGTCGATGACCTGACCGGCGGCAACTTCACCATCACCAACGGTGGGGTGTTTGGCTCGCTGATGTCGACTCCGATCATCAACCCGCCGCAGAGCGCGATCCTGGGCATGCACAAGATCCAGGACCGGCCGGTGGTGGTAAATGGCCAGATCGTGATCCGGCCGATGATGTATGTGGCCCTGTCTTACGA
>JAGOCY010000149.1 GCA_017998495.1 Corallincola sp. | reverse complement strand
GCTCATCAGCGCCACCTGCTCACCGTCCTCGATGTGGCGCGATGGCCGCCGGCGGGCTGGTTTTGCGGGCTGTGGACACTCCTCAGCAATAAATGGGGAAACGCCGGTTAACGCTTTGGTTTTGCTTCGCTTTGTCGTCATGCTGCGCGCTCCCCGTCTAATGCCTGTCTAATGGCTAGCGATGCGGGCAGGCGATAGCCGATGCGCTCCAGCTCTTGGTGCCACAGCTCCAGCGCGGCACGCTGCTGGGCGTCGGCATGGGTCTGGATGTAGACCTTGTCCAGCCCGCGCAGGGCGTGGTTGATCAGCATCTCGCCCACCATGTAATCGATGCCCAGCTCCATCCAGCTGGTGCGGGCCAGCTTGCGCAGGTCGTGGGCTGACCACAGGCCGCCGCTCAGGCCGCGCATCATCTCGCTGGCCTTGCTGTCAGACAGCGGCAGCACCTCGCGCCCTAGCCGGCCGCCGGGGAACAGGCGATTACCGTGGGCGGCCCACTGGCCGCGCTGCCAGCGTTGCCACGCCTTCAGCAGGGCAATGGCCGTATCGGTCAGCGGCAGCACATGCTCGCGGCGGGTTTTAGTGTTGGCGGCGGGCAGGTGCCAGCGGCGGCCCGCAAAGTCGATGTCGCTCCAGGTGGCGCGGATCGTCTCGCCAATGCGGGTGCCGTGCATCAGCATCAGCAGCGCCAGCACCACCGGCATGGGCTGCGAGTGCTCAGCCAGCGTCACCAGCAGCGACGGGCAGGCATGGCGCGGCAGGCGGCCCGGCTTGGCAGTGATCGGGCGGGTGATCAGATCGGTGAATTTGATCCCGGCCATCGGATCGGCGGCCAGCATATCCAGCCGACTGGCGAGGCGGCAGGCGGCCTTCAGAGCCGCAAAGATCTGGCGGACCGTGGCCAGCGCATAGCGCTGCTGCAGTGGCCACAGCAGTAGTCGGTTGAGGGTGGCGCGGTCCAGCTGCTCCAGCAGCACTTCGCCCAGGGCTGGCCCAAGGTGCTTGGTCACCGCCACCAACAGACCGCCGCGGCGGCTTTCGCTCAACGCCCGATCGGTGCGGGTGCGCTCGGCGAACCAGGTCAGCAGATCACCCACGGTCACGAACGCCGCTGGCGCGGCCACTGCCCGGCTGTCGCCCGCCGCCTTGGCCAGCAGCACCGGCAACTGGCGGCGCAGCTCGGCGGCATCCAGCTGAGGCCAGCCACCCAAGCGGCGCCAGCGGGGCTTGCCGCCGCGGCTGGTCACTAGATAGAAAGTGCCCCGGGTGCGCCCCTGGTGGATCCGCAGGTACAGCGGCCCATCGCGCAGCTGGCGGGCATCACCGGCCAGCGCCTTGGTGATCGCCGCCGTGCTCATCCTCACCTCGATCGTCTGGCCACTGTCACAGCGCATGCACACCCCATCGGTTCAGCCAGTAACGCACCTCCTTGGCGGTTTCTTCGTCCATGCCCTGCAGCTCTTTCCGGATCTCTTCCTTGCTCACCGTGCCAGCTCTCCGGGCGTGGGCCATGCGGTGAGCGATGGCCCGACAGGGCCCCTCACCCGGCCAGTTGCCCATGGCCCGGCCTCGGCATCTGGTGCAGCAGCCAGCGCCAACACTGCTCCGGGTTCATCACCTTGGCCGGTGCCTTGCGCCCGGGAGTGGCCCGGCGGAACTTCACGTTGAAGCGCTGGCCGGCGGCCTGAATTCCCTTCTCGGTCATCTCGGGGCCGAAGTGCGGGGCAATCTGCCCAGCCGTCAGCCCCTCTGTTGCCAAGTCGCGCAGCTGCTGAACGCGCTCCGGAAACCAAGACGCGACCGGGCGACCACCCTTACCGTTGTTCACGGGCAGCCTCCAGCGCCTTGGCGATGGCGAAGTTGGCCACGTTTGCGGCGTGATTCCACATCACTACCGCAGGCCCAACGCCAATGCCAAAGGCGCGGCGCGCCTCATCAATGGCGGTGAACGGGATGCAGTTGCCAACGGGCTGCCAGGCGTCATGCTTCGCCATGTCAGGCCTCCTCGGTTGCGCGTCCGGCACCGCCAAAGCGGCGAGCCGAAAACGGCTTGTGCGGGCTGCTCGGTTCTTTTCGGGTGGTGCTTACCAGCCCGGCACCGGTCATCACCATGGCAATGCGGCCATCGGCTGCGGTTTCGCCGTGGCGGTTCTTGGTGATCAGCACCTCGGTGTAGGGGTTCTCTGGCTCTGGCCGGTGCAGCATGATGATGCGGTCAGCTTCCTGCTCGATCTCGCCAGAGTCGCGCAGGTCTGCATTCACCGGGCGGCGCGGGCTGCCTTCAACGTTGCGGTTAAGCTGGCTGAGCAGCAGCACCGGCACGCCAAGGGTGCGGGCCATCAGGCGCACGGTGCGGCAGGCATCACCAACCGCCTCGGTGCGCTTTTCCGCCTTTGCCACCTTCAGCAGCTGCAGATAGTCCAGCACCACCAGGGCGGGCTTTTTGCCGTGGTGGCGAGCGTACTGCTTGGCGTGGCCAAGCACCTGCATCGCGGTAACGCCTGGCAGGTCGATGATGTCTACCGGCAGATGCTGCAGATCGCGCAGTGCGTCAGACAGCTTGGCGAAGTCGGTTGGCGTCAGCCCGATCGGGTTGCGCATCGTCGTGCCAGACACGCCAGACTGATAGCTCAGCGCCCGTTCGGTCAGCTGCTCACTTGGCATCTCCAGACTGAACATCAGCACGTTGCCGGATTTGGCGGCGGCCATGATCAGCTGCAGCGCCAGCGCCGTTTTGCCAAGGCCTGGCCGGGCTGCCAGCACCACAAGCTCAGCCCGCAGGCCCAGCAGAACTTCGTCCAGCTCGCGGATCCCGGTCTTCAAGCCAACGATTGGATCGGCGGCGCGCATGCGGCGCTCGATGCCCTCCACCACCGGGCGCAACTGGTCACCCAA
The DNA here is from genome assembly GCA_017998495.1 of Corallincola sp. Lineage (GTDB taxonomy): Bacteria > Pseudomonadota > Gammaproteobacteria > Enterobacterales > Neiellaceae > RGIG665. The sequence continues at coordinate 2,168 of JAGOCY010000149.1, read as the reverse complement.
GCGCACCCAGCTCACTCGGCCAGCATCGGCCCGGTCAGAGCTGGCGGCGGCGGCCAGCGCCTGCTCGGCGTCGTCGTCTTGCCCTTGCGACAGGTGGCTGATCGCCTGCTGCATCGCCATGACGCGGCGGCGGCGCTCGCCGGCGGCGGCCAGCAGCTTGCAGTGGCTGGCCATGGCGCCCGTCAGGCTGGCGTCACTGGCGATCTGGGCCACGGTGGCAAACTCCATCTCGCCGCAGCGGTTGGTCACCGTCAGCAGGTCAATCGCCTCACCGCTGTTGCGCATCTCGCGGATCACCACGAACAGCCGGGCATAGGGCGCCAGGGTGAAGTCATCCGGCTGCAGTGCCACCAGGGCATCGTCGCACTGGTCGGTGTAACCAATCCGCCAGCCGACGATCAGTCCGCCAACCACCTCGCGCTCAAGGGCGTGGTTTTGCAGGTGCTGGCTCATGCCGCCACCTCGTCATAGCGGCCTTCAGCCACCGCCAGATAGCACTGCTCGCTCATCACAAAATCAACCGAGGTCGGCGGCAGCTGCCGCCCCTCCTTGCCGCGCCGTGGCCGCAGCAGCCAGCCGCAGTTGTTGCGGATGCACAGCAGGTACTCGCGCCAGCCATCAAGGGTCATGCCGAACTGCTGCCACCACATCTGGGCCTTGATGGTGCGGTTGGCTGTCCACTGGGCAATCGGCAGAGCCCCGGCAGATTCGAGGATCTCCCGATAGGCGTCGGTGATCTCCCCCTGCAGCAGCTGCTGAAAGTTCTGCCGTGGGTGTTGGCGAACAGCCGGCCTTGCAGTGGGTGCCGTGGTGGTGGTGGGCTCTTCGCGCTCATGCGCGCAAGCAACCACGACCGAAGGGAGTGGTTGTTCTTCTGTATCTGTCTCTGTATCTGTACGCGTGACATCACCGTGACCGCTTGTGACCGTCACGCGTGACATATCCGTGACCGTCACGCGTGACGCGTCCGTGACATCGTTTGCGGCCTTGCCACGCTCACGCTGGCGGCGCTTACGCTCGGCAGCAGTGGCATCTGCATCGCTCACGAACTGACGGGCATCCCACCCCAACGGCTGCAGCGTCTCGCGATCGATCAGCTCAACCTCAGCCAGCCGGCGGGCGATCTCATCCAGCTCGCGCAGCTGAACGCCAAGCTTCACCGCCACCCGGCGCATCAGCAGCGCGCCAGCCTCATCCAGAATGCCCTGGGCCTTGCAGCACAGCAGGGCCACATAGTGCCAGCGGTCTTCAAAGGCCAGCAGGCGCAGCTTGTCATCATCAATCGCCTCGGCGTACAGGCGCAGCCATGACTGTTTCACGCCACACCCCCAAGCTCTTTGGTAATGCGGCTGGCGATCCAGGCAACGCCCTCAGGGGTGAATCGCGTCTGCTGCCAAGCATGTCCGTGCGTCTCGCCGGTTTTCACCTCAAACAAGCCGCGATGCTGGTACTGGGCATAGGGCACCAGATCACGGCCGATGCGGTACATGATCCGGTTCTGCTCCAGGTACTCGATGAACTGCCGCTCGCGAATGCCCAGCACCTTGGCAACCTCGCGGATCGCCTTGGTGCTCTTGGCCTCAACGTAGCGATCCATAAACGCCACGGCGGGCGCCGCCTCTTGCAGCTGCTGCTGGGCCTGCTCAAGCTCAAGCGCAAGGCGGCCGGCCTCAAGCAGGGCGGCAGCGTAGGATTTTGGGATGGCGGGCTTCGCCATGGCATCAAGCTTGTCTCTGACGGCGCGGCGAACTGCCTTGCTTTCGCGCATCGATACAAGCATGCACTGCTCAGGGGTCAGTGCCGCCACTTCGCTGGCCGTGTTGTTCGGATTCTGCACTACGAAAATTTCGTAGTGGTCACCATCAAGCTCATCCTTAACCCGCGCCATAAAGTCGTTGTACCGGATCTGGCTCTCGCCTGCGGCTGACCGCGCTGCGTTCACCAGCTCAAGCAACTCGCGGCTGCTCATGGTCAAGCACTTGGCTGAATCGGCGATGTTGGTCATAATCACGTCACTCATCGAGTTGTTACCTCGCTCGTTGATACCGAGGCCTGTGGTGTTCGCGCACCCAGGCCTCACCCTTTCACGCCTCAGGCACGGATGCCGGCGGCGCACCAGAACAGCCATCGACATCCGCGCCGTCACCAGACGGAGTGAAGCCATGTCG
>JAGOCY010000148.1 GCA_017998495.1 Corallincola sp. | reverse complement strand
ACTTCAACGCCCTGCTCGAGTCGAACGGGTTGCTGACCAAGATGCGCCGCCCCTCCACCAAGTCACCGGATAAGCAGAAGGAGTTCTGGGCGATCACACCCAAGGGGCTGCTGTACGGCAAGAACATCGTGGATCCCCGCTGCCAGCGCGAGACGCAGCCGCACTGGTACCAGAGCCGGTTCGCCGAGCTGCTGGCCAAGGTCGGGCTGGGGAAGGTGGCGGCATGATCCACGAACTGAAGATTGCTCCCTGCTATTTCTCCGCTGTGGCGTCGGGGGAGAAGACCTTCGAGATCCGCGACAACCGCGATCGCGGTTTTCAGAAGGGGGATTTGGTGGTGCTCAAGGAGTATGACCGTAAGGTTCCTATCGAGATCTACCGCTTCACCGGTAAGCAGATTACCAAGGTGATCACCTATGTCACCAACTATGAGCAACAACCCGGGTTCGTCGTCTTTGCGATGGCGGATCCAGATCAGAGCCACAAGGAGCATGCTGTATGAGTAGTAACCCGAGCCTTGTCGCCGTCGTGGATATCGAGACCCTCGGCAAGGGGGTGGATGCTGTGATCGGCACCATCGGGATCGTCATTGTCGATGTGGCACAACTGCAGGTCGTGGATGAGTTCTACTGCCGGGTCGATCTGGCGCAGGGCCGCCAGCGTGACGACGACACCCAGGCTTTCTGGGAACGGCAGAAGGTGGAGAGCCCGGCCGCCTGGGAGGAGATGTTCGGCAATGCCGGCCGACTGTTCCTGGTGGATGCGCTGCAGGCGTTGGCCAACTTCCTCGGCCGCCATTTCGAGAAGGTGGCAGCGGTCGAGGTGATGGGCAATGGCAGTGAGTTCGATAACGTGCTGTTGACGCATGCCTATCAGCAGTGGGGAGTTGAGCAGCCCTGGTGGTTTCGTGGCAACCAGAGCCTGCGCACTGTGGTCTGGATGGGGCGGCAACTGCTGGGCATTGACCCCAAGTATCAGCTGCCTTTCGAGGGGACCCGCCACCACGCTCTGCACGATGCCCGCCATGAAGCGGCATACCTGATCCACATACTGAACGCCTTCAAGCAGGGGCTGACAGGGGGAGTGAGCGCTGGTCATGACATTCAATCTGGCGCTGCTACCTGATCAGGAGCGTCAGCGGATAGAGTTGGATAAGCAGGCGGCTTTGCTGGTTTGGCAGTGCCGCCGCAACCTGGCGACCCGAGAGGATGTTGCCAGGGCAATCATCAATCAGCCCGTGGATAACCAGGAGTATTTCCGCGATTGGCTGAACCACTACCGTGAGGTAAAGGGGTCACATGAGCAAGTTTACTAGCCGCAGTGCGGCCAGAGTGCAGCACCTGCAGCAGCAGGCCAGCAATCCGGCCGGGGCCGCCATCAACGCCAGCGCCGAGTTGTTCCGTTCCATTGACACCGCCTGCCCGGGCATGACCGCCGCCGAGGCCGCCCGCCGGGTCATTGCCTCTGAATCTCTCGCCCTGCGCCGCACCGCCAGCTATCAGTTGCTTGCCCGCCTGGGCCCGCTGCTCGACAAGCTCGAGATGGTGGAGAAGCTGGGATGATCCCGACCCATCCGGTCTTTGTGCCGGAGATGGGGATGGTGCTGCTGAAGGTGGGGGAGGGGCTGGCACAGCTTCGCACCTCCCTGGCCAACCGCCCGGCGGTACTGGTTCCTGCCCCAGATGGTGGCGACCTGCTGACCCAGTTCCCGGAGCTGGCCAGTGCTCTTCTCAACCCTGCCATCGTCAACGCCGCCGGCGGCGAGCTGGCCTTGCGCAACGTGGGCCAGTGCCTGATCGGCCATGGCTGTATCGGGGAATCGGTCACCACCGAGATGGGGGGTCTGCCGCTCCCCCTGTGCTGGCACCATGACAACGCATACCGAGATGGCCAGTTGCCGTTCAACCCGGCGGAGCACGCAGCGGCGATCACCCGGGCACTGCTGACCCGGGTGGCTGGCTGGTGTGGGGTTGCCCTTGCCCAGTTGCAGGCACGGGATCTCTGCTGGTGGGCCAGCGTGTTCAAGGTGCAGCAGCATCTGCCGATCGCCGTGGTGCGCCACGCCTGCCGCTTGCCGCCGCTGGAGCCGGAGCGGTTGCTGGTGCCAGGGCGCGGCTATCGGGAGACCGATGCCCGCTATCGGGTGAATCGCACCGAACTGCTGGAGCAAGATCCGCTGGCCGAGCTGCGCGGCCGGCTGCGTATCAAGCCAGCGGTGAAGGCCATCGACCCGGAGCCGCCGATGCTGCATATCCCACGCCCCAAGATGCGGCGCTGGGAGTCTGCCAACTATCTGGCGTTCGTCCGCCAGTTGCCGTGCGTGGTGACCGGCCAGACCGAGGGCATCGAGGCTCACCACGTGGTGGGGCACGGGCTCAGCGTGATGGGCAGCAAGACCAATGACCTGATGACCTTTCCGCTCTGCCACCAGGCACACATGGAATTGCACAACAACGGCTGGCAGCAGTGGGAGCAAACCCACGGCAGCCAGCTGGATCACGTCGTGATGACGTTGAACAAGGCCGCCGGCCTGGGAGTGTTTGGATGACGCCATACAGTGGGAAGCCTACAGGTGGACGGAGGGTGAAGGCGAGAGCCCGTCCGCAGCCGGTACCGGGATCCATGAACAAGACCGAGGAGGCCTATGCCGGCCACCTGCGCACGCTGATGCTGGCGGGCGAGGTGCTGCACTACGAGTTTGAACCGCTCAAGCTGCGGCTGGCCGACAAGACCTTCTACACCCCGGATTTCATGGTGGTGCGCCGGGATGGGCTGATCGAGCTGCACGAGGTGAAGGGGTTCTGGGAGGATGACGCCCGGGTGAAGATCAAGGTGGCCGCCAAGCAGCACTGGATGTTCACCTTCGTCGGGGTTCAGCGCAAAGGCGCCCACTGGTCACTGGAGGCATTCTGATGCGACTCGAATATGCGCTTTCGATAGGGGAACCCCGCTCGGCGATGATCCAGGCCATCCAGTCTCGCTCCACCGGGCCCTCTCACCTGACGCAGGCCGATGTGTTGGGGGCGCTGGGGCTGGTGCAGAAATATGAAGGGGTGGGGTTGGCACTGATGATGGCCCGCTACACCAAGGACAAGGAGAGCCATCGCAAGGCGGTGATCGGGGTGATGGCGGAGTGCAGCAAGCTGGCACCCAAGTATGTGGGGGCCATCAAGGAGCGTGGCCAGGGGATGGCCCTGAAGGCGATCGCCGCGCTGGCGGTGCAACACTACTGCCGCACGGTGGACACGCCCGGGGCGGCCTGTCACCCGCAGTTCTGCCATGGGCGCGGGGTGATCCGAGATCTGGATCTGAGTCGCCTGCACGGCAAGGCCGTCGACAAGGTGTGCCCGCGCTGCGGTGGTACCGGGCTGCGGCCCATCCCCGGCACCCAGGTGCGCCGTGCCATCGAACCCCTGCTGGGGACGCTTAGCCGCGGGGAATGGGAGCGGCAGTGGTACCCGCTTTATCAAGCAGTGCTGGCCTGGTGCCATGTGCAGGAGAGCGAAGTGGCGGCGTTCTATAAGCGGGTGACGGCGGCGTGAAGGCGGCTAAATGGGCTTCAAAATGCATCGCGCGAGCCCATTTTGAGTAAAATATTTGCCTTCCAGGTTGCGCAGAGTTACGTTTACATCGTAAATAGTTTGTCGGTTGGGTTCGCTCCAGCCGTTGAAAGCGGTGGCAACCATCAGGTCGCCACCGTGGTCATCAGTGACCGAAGATGACACGATAAGTGTCAATGACTTTGAGTATTGCATCGCACCAATTCGTGATGCAGATAGGTAGTGCCATAAACAGGAATCCAACGGCTTGCCAGAGCCAATGCTTCCACCCTTTCCAAAGCCCTTCAGTTACGAGCTGCGGGGCTTTGTTTTTGCTGCCGTCGCAGCCCTGGACCGCACGATTGCGGCTCTTCTGTTTTGCCATACGAGTCTCCTTGTCGGCATGGTATTGTCGTTATGCTGCATTCCATCTGTTTCTTCCTTCTGTTGGGTGGTAATTGCGTGAAGACCACAATATGTAGTGATCCTGCGTCATCGTGAAGAACGCTACGCCCGATTTTTCATAAAGACAAGTCCCCTTATTCTTGGGGTATTTTGTGCTTAACCTGTGGATAACCTGAAAATATCAAGATGTGGTAGTGCTCACTATCAAGATATGTATTGTATTTGCAATGCTGGTTATAATTGGTAATGGCGGTTAGCAGGCGCTAACTTTGACCATGTGGAACTATTTTTTTTCTTAGTCAAATGCTGATTGCTCATATTTTGTCCAGATCGAGGTGTCTTGCTAGTGGAGAGAAGGGTATCTTCGTGCTTCCTGGCATTCCTCTTGGGTTTTTTCCAAGGCCCATTTTTTGAGCATATCCACCTTTAGGCTCACTTCCCTCAGTTCATCGAAACCCACATATCCTGCCGTTGTGACACCGCCAAATCGACCTATCCATAGTGTGCGCGCCAGCTACACACAGACTAGATTGAGAACAGTTGAGTAAAGGAGAGATTTAGTGGATAGCGTATTTAAAGCACCCGCCCTGAGGATGGCGGGCTGGGGGTTACTGTACGGCGACTTCTTCGACCTGGACGACGTCGCCGAAGTGCTTGAGATACCCAGTGGTGAGGCGGGCCAGCTAATGTGCTACTTGCGCACGCTGCATAGTGTGGAGTTGGTTTCCGAAGTCCGTGTAGGGCGGAAACAGGAGGGGAAAGTCCACAAACGGATTGTCATCAAGGTGCTCTGCCTCCATCCAGAAGCTCCACCAAGGCCAAAGAGGTTGCCGCAACTCTCGAAGTCGGCCTCTCTTCAGCAACAGTTGACCAAGCTGGTCAAACTCATGCCTTCACCGCGGGGAGCTCGCTAATACAGGTGGTATAGCGGGGACTGAGCTGATCTCGCTTCATCATCCACTCGCTGGCGTCCCGGCCCCTGGCGGCAAAGTAGACCTTTCCCAACCTTCCCTGATTTATCTGGTCAATCACCTTCATCAGAGCCTCGCTGCGGGGATCCTGCTGCTGGTCAGCGAAAAGGTCTCCCTGCTGCATGCTGGCCGGGGTGAAATCGGCCAACATGACGCCCCCCTTCATAT
>JAGOCY010000002.1 GCA_017998495.1 Corallincola sp. | reverse complement strand
GTGCTCAAGGGGTCAGCTCAACGTCGCTCAACGAGGTGGCCGCTGCCGCCGGGGTCACCCGTGGTGCCCTCTACCACCATTTCAGCAACAAGCTGGATCTGCTCGACGCCATGATGGAGCGGGTGATGATGCCGCTGGAGGAGATGCGCCGGTTGGACGAGGAGCAACCACGCGGTGGCTGTCTGGATGCTATTCGTGAGCGCTCACTGACGGTTTTGCACTTGGCGGTGAGTGACCCCCATGCCCGTGCCGTGTTCTCCATCCTCTATCACAAGTGCGAATTTGTGGAGGGGGTGCTGCCAGTGCAGCGCCGCCATCTCGAATGCCGCAGTGACTGCATCACCGAGGTGACCTCGGCCTTTGCCGCCGCCATTACCGCCGGTGAACTGCCGGCCAGCCTCTGCCCGCGCCAGGCCACCATCGGCCTATTCAGCTATATCGACGGGCTGGTGTTCAACTGGCTGCTCGATCCCGACTATTTTGATCTGGGTGCTGATGCTCCCTTCTTTATCGACAGCTATCTTCACGGCCTCAAACGGCCCTCTGGCAAGGAGTGATTCATGGCGCGTGTCGCCTTTATCGGTCTGGGGGTGATGGGGTACCCCATGGCCGGCCATCTTGCCGCCCATGGTCATCAGCTGGTGGTCTACAACCGTAGCCCGGTCAAGGCCGAACGCTGGCAGCAGCAACATGCTGGCCATGTCGCCGACAGCCCGGCGGAGGCGGCGGCCGACGCCGACTTTGTCTGCCTGTGTGTCGGCAACGACGACGCTGTGCGCCAGCTGCTGACCGCTGCCAATGGTGTGTTGAGCCGTCTCAAGCCCGGCACCATCATCATCGATCACTCCACCACCTCGGCTACCCTGGCGGTGGAGATGGCCCGCGCCTGTGCGGCGGCGGGCGGCCAGTTTATTGATGCGCCGGTGTCCGGCGGCCAGAGCGGCGCCGAAAACGGGGTGTTGACGGTGATGGTGGGCGGTGACGCCGACGCCTTTGCCCGCGCCGAGCCGGTGATCGCCAGCTACGCCAAGCGCATCCGCCATCTCGGGGCCAGCGGCAACGGCCAGAAGGCCAAGATGGTCAACCAGATCTGCATCGCCGGGCTGGTGCAGGCGCTGGCGGAGGGGGTCCACTTTGCCGAGCAGGCGGGGCTGGATATCCCGCTGCTGTTCGACACCCTGGGCGCTGGTGCCGCTCAGAGCTGGCAGATGGATAACCGCCATCTGAGCATGCATCAGCGCCGCTTCGACTTCGGCTTTGCCGTCGACTGGATGCGCAAAGATCTGGGCATTGCCCTGGCCGAAGCCAAGGCCAACGGCACCGCCCTACCAATAACGGCGCTGGTCGATCAGTTTTATGCCGAGGTGCAGGCCAGCGGCGGCCACCGCCTCGACACCTCCAGCCTGCTGCTAAGGCTGGCGGCCAGCGCACCCGCCAACGACTAAGCGTCAGCGGCGGCAGTGCCCGGCAACGGGCGGCCGCCAGTGGCCACGGTGTCAGCCAGCAGCAGCAACTCCGGCAGCAGGCCGTGGATCAGTGCCAGCTGGCGCAGCAGGCGCCGCTCGGCGCCTGTAACCCCGGCCGGGATCGCCTCCAGCGCTCGCTTCAAGTCGCCATCGCAGGCCGCCAATGGCTGCAGGCTGTTGCTCGCCAGCTGGCTGGCCAATTCCGCCAGCTGGCGCTCGATCGCCTGTTCCGCCTCGGTGATCAGCGGTTGCACCAGCCACTCGTCGATCCGTTCACGATGGGCGCCCAAGGCCGACACATAACCCAGCAGGGTGTGGCTGAGGCAGAGAAAACGGAAGGCCGCGTCGGCCAGCTGGCGGTGGCGATCCGGCTCGCCCAGCATCGCCGTCAGCACCGCTGACAGCTCGCCATCGGCATTATGGGCATCACGGCGGGCGACGCGGTAGGGCAGATCGTCGCGCTTGCCGCTGCGGTACTGGCTGAGGATCTGCTGCAGATAAGTGCTGCTGGCGGTGAGGGTACGGGCCATCACCTGCGGCAACCGCCGCTGCTGCCAGTCGGGCAGGATCAGGGCTACCGCCAGGGCGCCCAGGCCGCCGCCGATCAGGGTATCCATCAGCCGTGGCCACAACAGGGTGTAGCCGTCACCGATCTGGTGGAAGCAGATCAGCATCATCACCGTCATGCTGGCGGTGGCCAGCAGATAGCGTTCGCTGCGATGGAGAAAAAAGCTGATACCGGCCACCACCGCCAGCGCCATCTGCGCCAGTGGCAGCTGGATCAGGGCGAGCAGCAGCCAGGTGATCACCACCCCAATGACGGTGCCGCCCATACGCTGACCGAAGCGCCGCCAGGTGTCGCTGTAGCCGGGCTGGCAGACAAACACGGTGGTCAGCAGCACCCAGTAGCCGTGGGGCAGATCCACCGCCTGGATCAGGGCGTAACCGCTGGCCAGCGCCAGCGCCAGGCGGATGCCGTGGCGAAAGCGCCCCGACTGGCGGTTGAGCTGGCCTTTAAGCCGTTGCCACATGGCGCCCAGGCTGTGGGCATCGGTGTCGCGCAGGGCGGCATCGGCCGCCTCCAGCGCGTCGGGGTTGGCGGCATTGGTCAGCTGGCGGTCGATGGTGACCAGATTGCGGCACAGGTCGGCCACTGACTCGGCCAGTGGCTGCCACATTGGCTGCGGCTGCTGTTCAACAAAACTCAAGGCGGCAGCCAGCTGATCGAGCGCCGCCTGATTGCTGTGGCCGGGGCTGGGCAACTGCCCTTGGGCAATGGCGGCGGCAATCGCCCGGCAGCTGTTGGCCTGGCGCCGCAGCAGGCGCTGGGCCCGAAACAGCAGATCGCTGCGGGCGAAGGCGCTGGCCAGCGCCTCATAGGGGTAATGGGCAGAGCTGGCCCGCTCATGCACATCCTGAGCGAGAAAATACCAGGTGAGGTAGCGGCGGTAGCGTGGCCCCGGGCTGTCGCCGCGCAAGCGGGCGCGCAGCACGTTGCGGGCGCGGTCGAGGGCGGCCACCAGCCGCCGGTTTTCCTCTACTAGCGCTAGCCGGCGCTCGCTGCGATCCAGCCCGTCATCCGGCTCAAACAGCTCGGCCTTGCGCTCCAGAAAGCTGGCCAGTGCCAGATAGACGCGGGCCACCACCTGCTGTGCCGGCCTGAGCGAAAACAGCAGCGACCACAGCAGTGACCACAGGCCATAGCCGCCGGCGCCGACCAGCAACAGCAGTGGCTGCAGATACCAGCTATCGCCCGCGCCGGCATGATGGTCGAGGCTGAGCATGGTGTAGATGGCCAGCAGCAGCGAGGCCTGGGCGATGGTGGCATAGCGTTCGCCAATGGCGCCGAGCATGACAAAGGCGAAGGTGGAGAGGGTCAGGCCGACGATGAACAGTGGCGGCCAGGCAAACAGCAGCCGCACCGAGAAGGCGGCCACGGCAAAGCAGAGCAAGGTCACCAGCAGGGCCTTGAGCCGACCCAGCGGATGGTCGTCGCTGTCGGTCATGGCACTGGCGATCACCCCCAGCAGCAGGCTGATCAACCACTCCTGACGGCCCGCCAGTTCACAAGGCACCACCACCGCCAGCAAGGCGATGGCCACCCGCAGCCCGCTATTGACCTTGTCGTTGGCCCATAACTGGCGCCAGCGTCTGTCGTTTACCCAGGGTGAGGTCACGCCTGCTCCGCAGTTGGCCGGTTGTCAGTGGCAAGGCTAACCGTCGATGGCCGGTTCGGCCAGTAGTCGCGGTCAGTGGCAGCCTGCGGCTTGATGCGTCGCAATCTTCAGTGGGCGTTGCGGTCTCTTCAGCGGGCGAAGCGGCCACCGGCGGCAAAGGGCAGCTGCGGCGTCGGCCGGTCGTCCAGTTCGGCCATGATGCGCGCCCGCTCCTCATCACTCATGCGGCTCCAGGCGGTGATCTCCACCAGGGTGCGGCGACAGCCGATGCAGACGTCGTCGACCATACGGCAGACGCTGATACAGGGGGTTTCAATGCGACCAGGAAAAGACATGGGCTACCTCATACAGCTGTGGCTCCAGCCTAGTCTGGAATGGTGGTGACAACCACCGGCAAAGGCTGGGGGTTTTGACCCGGATCAGCCCCGGCTAACCCCAGTGCATTACCCGGTCTTATTGCCACTGCTAAGCTCAAAGCGAAGTGATGACTCGCTGGTTAGGACGGTTCCGACTGCCGGCGGGGGCTGGGTCGAGTGATGATGAACAGGGCCACCGCCGCCAGCAGTGCCCACAGCGGTAGTCGCACCGCCAGTGGCAGGTTGAGTGCCAGCAGGGCGCTGATGGCCATGGTGGTGAGCGCCGCTATTTTAGCCGGGCGGGCGATGGCCCGCTGCTCACGCCAGGCATGCAGCGGCGGCCCCAGCTGCGGGTGGTGCCATAGCCAGTGGTGAAAGCGCGGTGAGCCGCGAGCCGCCAGCAACAGCGCCAGCAGCAGGAAGGGGGTGGTCGGCAGCAGTGGCAGCAACAGTCCCAGGGCGCCTAAGGCGACACAGAGCAGGGCACCCGCGGTGCACAACCAACGGCCGATAGCGCTCATCGCCGGTTCCAGCAGGGTTGACGCAGACAGAGTCGCAAGAGGTTGCCTCCGCTTTCGTGGGTCCGGTCAGTCTAACCCCGGGCTGGCCTCGGCCCAAGCCGGCGACCGTTTTTTGGCCACAGCGGCAAACCGCTGTACGGGGGGGCGCGTAAGCACAGCAGTCATTGCCACCGATCACCGGGAGACTGACCATGCTGCACCACCATCTTGCCCGCTTGCTGCTGCTTCTGGCCGCGCTGCTGGTGCTGCCTGGCTGCAGCAGCAACAGCCCTTTCTATGCGCCGGCCAGCGAATCCTTCCGCACCCCGGCCGATTATCGTCACCCTTATCAGGATCTGTGGCTTACCTCGACCTCCGGCAATCTGCTGCATGTGCAGCACCACTTCACCAGCGTTGGCCATAGCCAGGGAGTGGTTCTTCACTTTCACGGCAACCGCGGCAATCTCAGCGACACTATCGTTAAAGTCGAGTGGCTGTTGGACGAAGGCTACGATCTGGTGGTGTTCGACTACTCCGGCTATGGGCGCAGCAGCGGCACCCCGACCCCGGCCACCACCTTTGAGGATGCCCGTACCCTGCTCGACTGGTTTAACCGTCTGCCACGGCGCGATGGCGACTACCGCAAGGTGGTGATCGGTGAGTCGCTGGGCGGGGCCATTCTGGTCAGTGGTCTGGCGCAGCCGCTGGCGCCGCTGGATCTCGATCTGGTGGTGGTGGACTCCAGCTTCCACAGCTACATCGCCCTGGCCCGTTCAGTAGCAGCCGACCATCTACTGGGCTGGACCATCAGCTGGTCCGCACCGCTGGTGATCAGCGATGACTATGCGGCCGGGCCGCGCATGGCCCAGTTGCCCCCGGCGCCGTTGCTGATCAGCCACTGCGATAGCGACAGCCTCATTCCCCACAGCTTCAGCGAGCAGCTGTTTCAGGCGGCGCGCGGCAACAAGGTAATGTGGACCCTGCCCGGCTGTGCCCATGCCCGTGGTTTTGGCAACGAATACCCGCTCAACCAGCAGCTGTTGCTGACTCTGATCGATCAGCCACAGCGGCTCAGCCCCGAATATGACTACGCGGCGGCGCTGGCCCTGGTGACCAGCCAGAGCCCGCTGCTCAGCCGCGCTTACCGTTGAACAGCAACAGGCGGCCCGTGGGCCGCCTGTTGCTCTGGGCGCCTGGGCTCCTGGGCTCAGCGCCGGCGGGCGTAGGCCAGTCCCAGCAGGCTCATGGCCAGCAGGCCGAGGATGGCCGGCTGGGGCGTTTCCACCTCTTTGATGCGGAAGCTGGTGGTGATGTTGAAGTTGGACTCGCTGGTATGGCGCTCGGCAAAGAAGATGTCGAGGTCATAGAGGGTGTCGGCCATCAACCCCAGGCTATCGATCAGATCCTGACCGCTGATGGTCTTGCTGGCGGCACCATGCACCCCACCCAGATCCAGCGCCAGCTTGCCGTCGATATAAACCCACAGGTCGTCATCACCGGTAAAGGTGAAGGAGTCAAGGGCCCGGAAGCTGGTCTGGCCCTCGAGATGGAGGGTGAAGTGGTAGTTGTGGGCCCGCCCCTCGTTACCGGCCAGCTCGTCGTCAAGCGGGAAGAAGGCACTGCTGCTGTAGTTATAGATACCACTGTCGGGCCCGGTTTCAGCCAGCCCGAGGGTGAAGGTCATGGCGCCATGGTTGTCGACCCACCAGTTGTCAAAGGAGGCGGCACTGGTGATGTCGCCGCTGCCATTGGCGGCAATAAATTCCGGCAGGCCATCGGCCGCCAGGGTGTTCGACAGCAGGCCGGTGACCACACCGGAGCAGCAGGGATCTTCAAAGTCAGGGTCGGCGGCCACTTTGTCGTAAATGGTGCCGGACAGGAATAGCAGGCTAGCGCTGGCCGGGGCGGTCAGGGCCGCGGCAGTCAGCAGCGTCAGCAACTTCAGGGTACGCATCTTGTGTTTCCTTACCTGGTTGGAGTGATTGCGGGTGGATGCCACCCGCGCCGGAAACAGCACGGCAGCTGGATCTAGCATCAGCCAGGCCAGAGGCGAAATAACCACAGTAAACAAAGGGAAAAGAAGGCAGGCGCGGGGGCAGACCTGGTTTGGTTGGCCCCGCTGTAAAAAGCCCCGACAACGATGTGGGTTAAGTCTTAGCCCTTGAGAATGCCGCGGGCGCGCAGCAGGGCGGTTTTGAAGTCCTCTTCGTGGTCTTTCATCAGCCCTGGGATGGGCGCATGTTGCCCTTCGCGGGCGAGCTTGAGGTGGTAGATCAGCACATCATCGGTCAGCGCGGCCAGTTCGCCCTGATAGCCGGCCTTGGCCGCCAGCTGGGCCAGCAGTTCGGCCAGATTGAGTTCAGGGCTGGCCTGCCACACCGGGGTTAACAGCTCCAGCAGTTCGTCGATACGGTGACAGCTCATGGCGGCTCCTGTGCAGTATGTGGGCGTTGCTCGGCAGGCATGGCAACGGCGGCTAAAACTCGAAGCGGTAGATGAAATCGAGGGCATTATCGGTGCTACTGACCGCCTCAAGATAGAGATTGCGCAACAAGCGGACGCGTACCGTCAGTTCGGAGACGGCGCTGAAGATGCCGCGCCCATAGCGCACGCTGACTCTGGGCAGCAGGCTGCCACTGACCACCACTTTGGCGCCATCACCGCTGCCGCTGGTACCCAGGGCCAGATCATCGACGCCAAAGACTTCGCCGACGCTGCCCACCAGCGCGCTGCCCGAGGCGATGCCGAGGCCCAGTGCGGCTACCGCCATGTCGTTGCCACCTTCGCCCTCCTCCAGATCGCGCCCCTGCACCAGATAGCTGAGGGCGCGTGGCTCGGCCAGGCTGGGTTCGGAGAAGACGCTGACATCGGCGCTGCCGGGCACGCCGCTGATGCGCAGCCCGGCCACCACCCCATCTTCGGTTTCATCGGGATCGCGGATCGCCTCGATGTTGAGCACGGGTAATGATGGCGGCCCGGTAAAGCCGAGGGCGGCGCGCCTCATGATCAGGTTCTGGCCATAGGCTTTGAAACGGCCATCGCGGACGGCCACTTCGCCCAGCAGCTCCAGCCCCTCGCCCCGCTCTTCGGCGCGCAGCTGGCCGGTTAGCCGGCCGGTCAGCCCAAAGGCCTCCAGCCGCAGCTTGTCACCGAGTTTGAGCAGCAGCTGCATGCGCGTCTGCCAGTAGCCCTGGTCCGTGTGCCGACCACGGTTGAGCTGGCGCTCATCGCTGCTCACCGCCACCGCTGTGGGCGGTAGTTCGGCCACCCGCACCAGCCCCTCGCGCACTGTGACGGTGCCGGCCAGGGTCAGTTCGGGTTCGGCCACCTGCAGCTGCAGATCGCTGTCGAGACGCAGCTGGGCCAGCTCATGCTCAACCGGCCAGTTAAGGCCGGCCAGCCGCAGTTCGCCCTGCAGCTGCGGGTTCCAGTTCAGCTGGCCGCTGATCAGGGCGCTGCCCCCCGGAGCCACCAGCTGCCCCTGAATCAAGGCGCGCTCGCCCATCAGATCCAGGGTCAGGTTGCCATCGTCGATCTGCAGCCCGGCCAGCGGTGCCCGCGCCAGCAGCTGGCTGGCGCGTAGCTGGCCATTGATCTCGGGCTGGGCGCGGCTGCCTGCGAGCTGCAGCACGCCGTTGAGCTGCCCCGCCAGCTCCAGTTCGTTGCCCAGCCAGGGGTCAACCAGCCCCAAGGCCAGCTGGCGCAGCTGCAGCCGACCAGTCACTGGCAGCTGGCTGTCACTGCTGTTGGCGGTGGTCAGCTCCAGCTGCATGGCCCCCTGCTCGCCCAGATCGAGCTGGCCATTGATAGCCAGTTGGCGGTCATCGCCGCGGGCACTGAGGCTGAGCTGCTGCCACGGATAGCGCTCGCGCACCCCTTCGTCATCGAGGCTGATCGCCCCTTCACTGGCGCCCACATCGGCCACCACCTGCCATGGCTGGCGGCCTTTGCGAGACAGCTTGAGCTGGCCGCTGACCACCCCTTCCAGCCGGATCAGGTCGGGTAGCCAGGGGTTGAGCCAGGTCAGATCGAGGCGGTTGAGGCGAGCCTCAAGGGCGCCGCTGCGGCCGTGGCGAAAGCCGCGATCGAGGCACAGCTCCAGCGGCCGGCCGCGCCAGCAGTGAGGGCTCAGGGTCCAGCCATCGGCCTGCTGTTGCCAGTTGAGTGGCCCGGCCAGCACTACCTGCTGGCGGCGGCCGGTGATCACCGCGTCATCCAGGGTTAGCCCCAGCTGGCCCTGGCGGTAGCTGCCAGCACCAGCCAGCAGCCAGTGCAGATCGCCCTCCTCTGCACTGCTGTGCCACTGCCACTGGCTGAGGGTGCCCTGACCACCGGCACTCAGCTGCTGGCTGTGGTTGTCGAGCAGGCGCAGCTGCGGCGCGCTCAGCGACCACACATGGCGGTAGTCGCCGCCCAGCTCCAGCTCGGCGTTGAGTGTCATCTCCTTGGCTGCCACCGGACTGTCGCTGTCACCCAGGGTGGCGCGGGCCTCGGCGGTAAGCTGTGGCAAGGCACGAGGGCCACTCAGGCTCCATTGCCCCTGCAGCCGCCCCGGCAGATTGGTGAGCAGCGCCAGATCCAGATCGGCATCGCCGCGCAGCTGCCAGCTGCTGCCAGCGTCACCATAGGCGTTGAGGCGGTTATGCTCGCTGTGGACAAACAGCCGGCCGATATGCACCGCCTGAGGATCAGCGCTGAGCCCGGCGTAGAGGTTCCAGCGCTGCTGCTGCCAGTCAGCCCGCGCCCGCACCGCCGCCAGCTGCACCCGCCAGTCCTGATCGCCGTGCCAGTGGGCGGCAATGCCGCCGCCGATCCGTTCGATACGCGGCAGATCGGGCTGAATCAGGGCCAGCGGCAGGCCATGGCCCGCCCAGCGACCACCCAGCTGCCAGCCACGTTGGTCGATGGCGATACGGCCGCGCCAGGCCAGTCGGCCGCCATCGAGGCTGGCCTCTGCCAGCCAGTTGCTGCGCGCCAGCCAGTGGCCGTAGCTGCGTACCCGGATCTGGCTGCTCAGTTCGCCCCACTGCAGCTGGCTGCGTAGCGCCAGCCAGTGGCTGCGGCTGTTGCCAAACAGGCCTGCGTTGATGGCCTTGACCGTTACCCCCGGCACTGTCGCCAGGGCCGGCAGCTGGCCATCGGCCACCACCACAAAGGGCAACAGCGGTTCATCCAGACGGGCGCTGGCCATCACTGTCAGCGGTTGTGGCGCACGGCTGCGCAGCAGCGCTTGGGGTTGGGCCAGCGGGCCGTCCAGTTGCAGCTGCCATGCTGGCCATTCACCACCGCTGCCGGTGGCGGCCAGGTCCAGCGGCTGGCTGCCGCTGAGGTCGGCCTGACCATGCAGCCGCAGCTGATGGTCCTGCCAGGTGACGCGCAGATCATCGATTTTGACCTGCTGCTGCTGCCAGTCGGCATCCAGCAGCAGCTGACTGAACTGCAGCGACAAATCACCACTGTCGATCTGCAATAGACCCAGCTGCAGATCGGCCACCATCAGCGTTAGCGGCAGGCTGATCTGGCGGATCTGGTCGAGCAGGGCACTGGCTGGCGGGGGCGCGGGTGATGCCTCGGCGGCGCTCTGTGGCAGCTCAAGGTGGTAGCGCTCGGCCACCAGCCACGGCACTTTGACGCCGCTGTCATCGATGATGGCTGCACCATTGATGGCGTGGCCGCTCATCACCAGATCGCTGCCGCTCAGCGCCAGTTCGGCCACTGCCAGCTCGCGCACTTCGATGGCGAAGGGCAGCGGCAGCCCCGGCGGCGAGGGCGGCTCATCCCCGGTGTTGTCCGTGTCGTCGCTGACCCGCCAGGCCACGGCCACCCGTGCGGCCCGCAGCTGGTCGATGCACAGCCGTAACTGCCAGCTGCAGCGCAGATCGAGATCGAGATCGGCATCCACCACCTCAACCGTCACTACCGGCAGCTCCAGGGCAAAGCGGTCGAGGTGGAGCTGTGACAGACCATCGCGGCGCAGGCCGTCGATGCGCATCTCCGGTAGCAGCTGGTGCAGCAGTGGCACCAGCCCCGGTGGCAGACCGGGCGACAGCAGCAACAGCGCCACCACCAGCGGTGGCAGCCACAGCAGCATCAGCGGTGACAGCAGCAGCCGCAGCAGGCCGAGGGCGAAGCGGCGGGCCCTCATAGTTCTGGCCCCAGGGCAAAATGGATGCGGAAGCCGCCTTCGTCACCATCGAGTGGAAAGGCCAGATCGAAGCGGATTGGCGCTATCGGTGATTGCCAGCGCACGCCAATGCCCACCGCCCGCGACAGGGTGGTGGTCTCCAGGGTGTCGAAGGCGGCGCCGGCGTCGATAAAGGTGGCGGCCCACCAGTTATCCAGCACCCGATATTGATAACCGGCGCTGCCGGTCAGCAGGTTGCGGCCACCCACCAGCTCGCCGGCGCTGTTGGTGGGGGCGATCGACTCATAGTCGTAACCGCGCACGCTCTGATCGCCGCCGGCGAAGAAGCGCATGGAATAAGGTACCTGATCGAAGTTGTCGGTGAGCAGCACGCCACCATCGACCCGCATCAGCAGCCGGTGGTTGGTGAACAGCCGCCACTGGGCACCCGCCCGGCCACGCAGGCTGAGCAGGCGGATGTCGGAACCGAACGACTCGTCGGTGACCTCGACGGTGGCCAGCAGCTTGTCGACCCGCGACGGATCTGTGGCCCGGCCGATGGTGCGCAGCCGCTGAAAGCTCCAGCCGGGCAGATAGAGATCGACTTTGCCACTGTCGCTACCCTGCACAAAGTCCTCATGCAGCCAGCGCAGGGTGTAGGAGCGCAGGCTGTTGTCCCATTCGCTGTGGCGCCCCAGCTGTATTGAGTAGCGGCGGCTGTCGGTATCGTTATTGATCACCTGTTCGCCACCCAGGGCGGCCTCGTAATAGTCATCCAGCGGGTCATCGCCCGGCACCCGGTAGGTGATCTCGGCATTCTGAATCGGCTCTGACCATTCCACCGATGTAGAGAGGCTGTGACCGGCGCTGTTGAGCCAGGGTTTGTTCCAGGCCAGACCGATGCGCGGGCCGGTGTCGGTGGCCCAGCCAAACTTGGTTTCAATCGCGTTGGCCACCCTGGGTGCCAGCTCGATGGCTACCGGCACCTGACGGCTGCTGGCGCTATCGCTGCGGCTGGGCAATACCCGGCTGCTCTCAAACCACTGGCTGCGAGCCAGGCGCTGGCTGGTGGTGGCCAGCTTGCTGACGTCGTAGGGCTCGCCTTCATGGGCGCTGATCAGCTGCCGGACCCGTTCCTCGTCGATCTGGCTACCACTGATACTGATAGCGCCAAAACGGTAGCGCAGGCCGCTGTCGAAGCGGATCACCACCCGCGCACTGTGGTTGTCGACATCGACTTCCAGGGTGCGCTCGCTGAAGCGGGCATCAAAATAGCCGTGCTGGGCGGCGATGGATTGCAGCTGCTGCTTGATGCTTTCGTAATGGCCGTGGTGCAGCAGGTCGCCCTGTTTGAGCGGCAGTCGTCGCAGGTAACGGCGATAGGCCGGGTCCTGCTCTCCTTCGCCGCTGATCGCCACTGTGAGTTCGCGCACCCGCACGGGTTGGCCCGCTTTGATCTCAACGCGCCATTCATCGCTGGCCAGCCGGCTGATATTAAGCTGTGGCCGATAGTAGCCGACGGCCCGCAGTGCCTCACGCACGGTGCTGTCGATGCGCCGTCGCGCTGCCGTTTCGCTGTCGGGCAGACGACGCAGGCGGGTGTCGAGAAACACCTGTACGTTGTCGCGCGCAGCGCCACTGACGCCGCGAACATCGAAGCTGAGGGCGAGGCTGAGTGGCGCCATCAGGGCCAGCACCAGCAGCAGGAGCAGACGCAACAACAGGTTCACCGCAAGTCCGTTTGGCCCCGAGCATAGCATGGGCCAGGCCGAGCGACGGCCGCCTGCCAGCCCGACAATGGGATCAGGCTCCAACTCCGGCGTGGTGATATCGACAAGCCGCAGTTGGCTCCGTATGGTGGTGCCGCAAACTGGCCAGAGTTTCAACAGCAGCACCATGAACTTTTCCAAGCGGACCCGCGTGACCATCCGCGAAGTGGCGGCCCATGCCGGGGTATCCATTGCCACCGTCTCCAATGTGCTCAACGGCAAAGCGCAGCGTGCCACCCCTGAAACCGTTGCCCGTATTCAGGAAGCCGTGGCGGCGCTTGGCTACCGTAAGGATGTCAACGCTGCCGCCCTCAAAACCGGCAAGAGCAATACGGTCTGGGTGTTGATGCCGCGCACGCCGGGGGCCGATCCCTTGCATGATGGCGCCCTCGACAGCCCGTTCTTCAATGACTTTCTGTCGGGTATTGAGCGCGGTGCTTCGGCCGGTCACCAGTTGATCAACTTCTGCCGCATCAGCCAACTCGACGATCTGGCCCCCATCCAGTACGGACCGCAGCCGACCGGCGTGATCGTCATGGGCCGCTACGACGACGAGATCAGTGCCGCCATCCGCGCCTGGGACTTCCCCACGGTGATCATCGATAACCCCGATTTCTTTGCCGCTGCCACCAGCGCCAACCATCTCAACTACACCATCGATGACCGCCAGATGGGTGAGCTGGCCGCGAATCACCTGCTCGATCTGGGCCATCGTCAGATTTTGCTGCTGTTTGGTGGCTTGGCTTTGTCGCCGGTGCATCAGGCCCGTTATGACGGCGCGGTGAATGCCTGCCGCGCGCGTGGCGGTGATTGCCGGCTGGTGGAGGCCGATGTGTCGGCCGAGGGAGGCCGGCGCGCCTTTGCCCAGATCGCGACGGCCATCCATGAGGGGGTGACCGCTGTGATCGCCATGGCCGACGTGCTGGCCATTGGCTGCTATCAGGCGGCCACCGACGCTGGCCTGCGCATCCCCGAGCAGTTCTCGCTGGTGGGCATGGATAATCTGCGCCTGCTCGAATATCTGCCATTCCAGCTGACCACGGTCAGCCAGCAGATCATCGCCCGCGGCTTTCACGCGGTGCAGACCCTGGCCGAGGGACAGCCGTTGCCGGATCTGCCACTGCAACTGATCGCCGGCAACACCAGCGCCGCCCGCTGAACCGGAAACGGCGCCGCGCCTGCGTTAATAGCGGATGCTCAGCTCACTCCACCACGCGGGCGCCAGATCCAGCAGTGCCGTCTCCAGCGCTTTGTCGAGGCCGCTGAGCACCAGCAGCGCCAGCAGCAGCAGGGTCCAGCCCATCAGCTGCCGGCCCCTGCCTGCCAGCGCCAGCCAGCGCCCGCGACGGGCGTTGAACAGCGCCTGGCCCATGCTGCCCAACGCGATAAAAGGGGCGACCGCCCCCAAACTGAAGACGGCCATCACCAGCGTCACTTGCGCCAGTGCCTGCCCCTGACTGGCGAGGGCGATAGCCGCCCCCAGCGTTGGGCCGACACAGGGCGTCCACACCAGCCCGAGCAGCAAACCAAGGCCAAACTGGCCGCTCAGCCCTTTGCCTTCCACCTGGGTCAACTGCTGCTGGCCGCGCTGGCTCCAGGTGCTCAACAGCCCGCTTAGCCACTGTTGCAGGCGTGGGCTAAGCAACCACAGGGCGACGAGTAGC
This sequence comes from Corallincola sp., assembly GCA_017998495.1. GTDB lineage: Bacteria > Pseudomonadota > Gammaproteobacteria > Enterobacterales > Neiellaceae > RGIG665. Next base: position 3,231 of record JAGOCY010000002.1, on the reverse strand, counting down.
ATCAGCCCCGCCGACAGCTGGCGCAGCAGGGCACCATCCAGCCCCAAGGCAAAGCCGGCCGAGGCCAGCACCACCCCGGCACCGGCAAAGGCCAGCGCCAGCCCCAATGCCAGTGCCAATGGCCCCAACCGATGTTGGCCGAGGGCGGCGGCCATCAGCACCGGCAGCAGCGGTAGCACACAGGGCGACAGGGTGGTGAGCAACCCGGCCAGCAGGCTAAGGGCGAGGGTGGATAGTTCCATCAGGGTGCCGCCGTGACGCCGCTAAGCAGCAGCGCCCGGATCGCTGTGTCGCTGGTTTCGGCCACTAACCGTCCGCTTTCAGTGGTGCCCCTGAACATCACCAGGGTGCTCTGGCGCGGCGCCTGAAAGCGGGCGACTACCTCTTTCTGCTCGTCATAATCGACCTTCAGCACGGTGATAGCGGCCAACTGCGGATCTTTGAGCAGTTCGCCGAGTACTTTGCTCTGCTTGCGGCAGGTAGGGCACCAGGGGGCATAGACATCGATCAGCACTGGCTGGCCAGCACTGGTCAGCTCGTTAAAGCGGGCCTCGCTGAACAGTTCACGATCATCGGCAACGCTCGGGGCCTGCAGCAGCAAGACTGCCGCCAGCGCGAGCAGGGCGGCAACGCCGGCCATGAGTTTTTTCATCATCGGTCTCCAGCAATAGGGATGCCCCTAGCTAGACCCGGATCGCGGGCATCAACTTTCAAGCGGACACGCAAATAAATGGGGCGCCTGCTGGCGCCCCACCGCAACACGCTAAGCTGATTAGCGCCGCCGGCGCCAACCCAGCAGCGCCAGAGTCAGCATCCCGGCAATGCCCCAACTGCCACCGCCGCTATTGCCATCGGCCTCAACGGTGCCGTCCGGCAAATCAATGACGACATGTTTGACACACTGGGGCTGACTGGAAGCCACAGGCGCATCGACCACCGCCAGTTCGCTGATGTAGACCTCGGCATAGCCACGTGGCCCGCGCCATTCGATCTGGTGGCGGCCGCTGTCCAGGCTGAGTCCTATCTGGGTGCTGCTGCAATCGCCGGAGAAGCGTGCATGGGGCTGGCCATCCACCATCAGCGTCAGGGCCATGCCCGTGTCGGTAATCGAGCGAACATTCATGGCCAGATGCAGCGGCCCCTCCACCATCGCCACAGCGCTGTGGCCGAGATCGGTCAACATCTGACCGCTCGCCCAAGCGCCATCGCTGTGCAGGCTCATGCCATCGGCGGTTGCTTGCCAGCCGCTCGTTGCGGTCAGGCTGAGTTCGGCCAGCGGTGAATTCAGTGCAGTGGCCGCCGGTACCAGGTTCAGCGGGTAATAACTCACTTGGTCGCCAACCTGAACCTGAAGGGTGTCGACGAGCATGGCGTCGACCGGCCCATCAACCGTCACCCGCAGCTGACAGCTGGCCAGTGCTGCGATCTCGTCGCAGCCTGAGGTATCGACGGCAAACGGGCTGTCAGCGGCCCGCAGGCTGGCGGTCAGCGGCTGTGGCTGGCTACTCCAGTTATGAACGGTGATCAGCGCCTCGGTCTGGCTTTCACCCGGCACCATCACCAGATCAACCGGGCGCTTGGTCTCATCCTGCCAGCCGTCCATGGCCAGCTGCGCGGCAAACCAGTCGCGATAAGGGGCATAACGGACGAAGTAGCTGGTGAAGTCATTGCCGCTGGTGACCAACGCCACTGGCACCAGCGCACCGTTACGGCTCATCAGCAACGGCGAGCCACTATCGCCGGGAGCGGCGCCGGATGGGGTCCGGACCAAGCAGAGCAGATCGGCACCCATTTCGGTCTCAGTGATCCCCAAGCGGTTGGCACAGGCGGCGTTGCTGTCGCGCGCCAAAGTATACTGGCGCAGCTGCGGGGATGGCTCATAAGACTCATAACGGGTACTGCCATAGCCGATCACGGTCAAGGGTTCATCGCTGGCGACGCTGGCATCCTCGGCTGCGGTGGGCAGGGTCATAAAGGGCAAACCGGCGGGTACGCCGGACAGGCGAACCAGGGCCATGTCGCCTGTGCCGTAGCTGCCGTTACCAAAGGCGATACCGCCCTCGGCAAAGGGTCCCTCGTGGCGTACAGCGGCAACGACCGGGAAGCAGTTGTTACGGTTGGCGCTGAGGCTATTGCCAATACAGCCATACCAGCCTCCAGCGGTCAGGGTCGGCAGGACGCAGTGGCGGGCGGTAACGGCAATGCCATCACCCAAGTAGGCACCACCGCAACCGTGATCGTTGACGCGGGGCCGGGCTGGATCGCCAGACACCAGATGGAACATCCACGGATAGTCGGTAATCGGCGCCGCCGTGCCATTGACCACCTTGGGCACGGGGCCAGCGGTGGCAGCGGCAGACAGCAGGGCCAGAGACAACAACGACAGGCGCAGGGCCATAACTCTCTCCTTGAGTCAGATGGAGGCGATAGTGAAGTTAAACGTTTGCTTGGGCAGTCTGGGCCAATCCCGATCACAGTGGTAGGGCGGCCCCTGTTTTCTCAACCGCGCACTGCTGAAATTTCGGCCTGGGTCAAAAAACGCCACTCGCCCTCGGCCAGCGTCGGGTCGAGGATCACGCCACCGATCTGCTGGCGATGGAGGGCCACCACCTTGTTGCCCACTGCCGCCACCATCCGTTTAACCTGATGGTATTTGCCTTCACAGATGGTCAGCCGCACCTGGGTCGGTTCGAGCATCTCGACCTCGGCCGGCAGGGTTGGCTTCTCTTCGCCGTTGAGCATCACCCCGGCCTCCAGTGCCGCTTTGGCCTCGGTGCTCAGCGGCTCGGCGAGGGTCACCCGATAGACCTTGGCGCAGCGTTTTTTCGGTGAGGTGATGGCATGCGACCATTGGCCGTCATCGGTAATGAGTACCAGCCCGGTGGTGTCGGCATCCAGCCGGCCAGCGATATGCAGGTCGCCGCGGCGCTCGATATCGAGCAGCGACAGCACCGATACATAGTGTTCATCGATGGTCGAGCAGAGGGTATCTGCCGGCTTGTGGAGCATAATGTAGCGCGGCCCGCTGAGGGTCAGTGGCTGGTCGTCATAGCTCACCGCCATGCTGGCGCTGACCTTGACTCCGCCATCCTTGATCACCACCCCGTCAATTTTGACCCGGCCGCCATGCAGCGCCTTCTTGGCGTCGGCGCGGCTGAGTTCAGTGCAGGTGGCGAGAAACTTGTCGAGGCGCATGGGCAGATCCGGGCTGCAGGGGGCCCACAGTGTAAC
>JAGOCY010000147.1 GCA_017998495.1 Corallincola sp. | reverse complement strand
AGGCACCGGCGCCGATCACGGCCACCAGCACCACCAGCGCCTTGGCGACTTCCGTCAGGATCAGCCAGCTTTGCTCGCTCATGCGATCGCCTCCTGCAGCTCAGTCAGTCGGGCGTGCTGCAGCACTGAGGGCAGGCCGGCCATGCCCAGCGGCAGCGCGATCAGGCCGGGCTTGAGCTGGTCGCTGAGGCGCAGCGCCAGACGCCAGTGGCCACCCTGCCACGAGAAGGCGATCTGGCTGCCGGCGGCAAAGCCGAAGCGGGCTGCGTCCGCCGGGTTGAGCACCATCTCGGCGCTACCACCGCGCTGCTGGATCACCTCGCTGCGCGCGCTCAGCTCCTCCGAGCCGAACAGGCGCACGCTGTTGACCACCTGCAGCGCGCCGTCGCTGCTGCTGTGGGCCGGCGGAATGGCACTGAACCAGTCGAGGCTGTCGTCGCCTGGGCTAAACAGGCGGATACCGGGGTCGCCGGCGCGCAGGTTGCCACCCACCTCATCCTGGAACTTGTTCCAGGCGGAGGGGGAGTACCAGCCCGGCGCCCAGGCAAAAGGCACCTGCGAGGCGAGCTGGAAGGGGCCTGAGACCCCCTCCATCGAGAAGGCAAACTGCGAGTCCTGATCCTGAGCGACGCGCGGTTCATGCACGTTCACATCCGCCAGCATCGAGGTGCGGCCGCTGTAGCGGTGGGGTTCACGCGCCAGCTTCATGCCTTTGATGCGCAGGGCGCTGTTGGCGCCGGCCAGTACGATCGAGGCGAGCAGCGGCTGGCTGGCGGCACAGGCCTGGGTCACGGCATCAAAGTCCGGCCATTGCTCGCTGCCGCCCTGCTGCTTGGCGGCCAGCTGATCGAGCCAGCGCCAGCTGTCTTGCAGCTTGATCTCGGCCTTGTAATAGGAGGGCTCATACACCTGGAAGTAGCGCTGGGCGCGCCCTTCGTGGTTGATCAGGGTGCCGTCGCCCTCGGCGAAGCTGGCGGCGGGCAGCAGCAGATCCGCCTTCTTGGCGGTCAGGGTGTCCTGATGGTCGATCACCACCAGGCCGCTGGCGCGGGCCAGCACGCCATCGACGCGGGCGCGTGGGGCACGACGGTAGAGGTCGTTTTCCATCACCACCACGGCCAGCCTCTGCTGCTGTTCCAGCCGTTCGAAAGCGGCCTCCAGCGGCTGGCCACCGAGCAGGGCGAGGCCGAGGCTGTTGGCCTCGTTGGCCACCAGCGTCAGCCCTACCGCCTGACCACGGCCCTTGAGGGCGCGGGCGATATTGGCGGCGGCCTGTAGCAAATAAGGTGACTGGGCGCTGCAGCCAGCGATCACCAGCGGCTTTTTGGCGTTGCCGAGCAGGGTGGCCCAGCTGCTTGCCAATGCGGCGTCGTTGCTGGCCAGGTCGGTGACGGCCGGGGCGCTGGGGTCCAGCAGGTGGGCGATAGCAAAGCCGAGACGGGCCTGATCATCCCAGCTGCCGCGATAGCAGCCGGCGGCCACATCGTCGAGACGGGTGACATCGAGGCTGGTCAGCAGCAGCGGGTGCAGCTCACCCTGGGCCACGGTCTGCACCGCGGCCACCTGCCACTCGTCGACCTTGAGCGCCTTGGCCAGTTCGCGGCCCTTGCCCTTGACCGTCTGGCGCAGCGCCAGGGCGATGCGGGCGGCGCTCTGGGTGACATCCTCACCGAGCAGGATCACTGCGTCATAGCCTTCGATGTCGCGCAGGCTGGGGGTGGTGATGCCGCTCTCCTGGAGCAGGCTGGCCATCAGCTGCAGGCACTGCCATTCAGCACTGTCGACCCCGCTGTAGAAGTTGGCCTCGCCCACCAGCTGCTGGAGGGCGAAGTTGCTCTCCAGGCTGGCGCGTGGCGAACCGATACCAATGACACCAGTGGCGGTGCGCAGGCTGTCGGCGGCGCGGTTGAGGGCGCCATCGACGCTGATCGCCAAGCGGTCGCTGCCGTCGCGCAGCAGCGGCTGGCGCGGGCGGTCGGCGAGGTTGACGTAGCCATAGCCGAAGCGGCCACGGTCGCACAGGAAGTAGTGGTTGACGCTGCCGTTGTAGCGGTTTTCGATGCGGCGCAGTTCGCCGTAGCGCTCACCCGGGCTGATGTTGCAGCCGACGCTGCACTGCTGGCAGATGCTGGGGGCGAACTGCATGTCCCACTTGCGGTTGTAGCGTGCCGAGTGGGTCTTGTCGGTGAACACCCCGGTGGGGCAGACCTCGACCAGATTGCCGGAGAACTCGCTCTCCAGGGTGCCATCTTCAACGCGGCCGAAGTAGACGTTGTCGTGGGCGCCGTAAACCCCCAGATCCTCGCCACCGGCGTAGTCCTTGTAGTAACGGACGCAGCGGTAGCAGGCGATGCAGCGGTTCATCTCATGGGCGATGAAGGGGCCCAGTTCCTGATTCTGATGGGTGCGCTTGGTGAAGCGGTAGCGGCGGCTGTTGTGGCCAGTCATCACCGTCATGTCCTGCAGGTGGCAGGAGCCACCCTCTTCGCATACCGGGCAGTCGTGCGGGTGGTTGGTCATCAGCCACTCCACCACGCTCTTTCTGAACTCTTTGGCTTCTTCATCCTCGATGGCGATGTAGGTGCCATCGGTGGCCGGGGTCATGCACGACATCACCAGCCGGCCGCGGGTGTCCTCGGCGTTCTGGTACTGCTTAACCGCACACTGGCGACAGGCACCGACGCTACCGAGCGCCGGATGCCAGCAAAAATAGGGGACGTCGAGCCCTAAGGAGAGGCAGGCCTGCAGCAGGTTGTCTGCGCCATCCACTTCGTAGCTCTTGCCGTCGACATAAATCGTGGCCATACCGCGTGTTTCCTGATCCTGTCGTTACCAGCGCTCGGCGAGCAGATTGGGCTGAATGCCGGCGAGCGCTTTGCGGTTGTCGCTGCGCTCGCTGGCAATGCCGGCTTCAAACTCGTGGCGGAAATATTTGAGGGCGCTCTGCAGCGGCTCGACCGCACCCGGCGCATGGGCACAGAAGGTCTTGCCCGGGCCGAGCTGACGGCACAGTTGATCCAGCATCTCGAGGTCGCCGGGCTGGCCTTCGCCGCGCTCCAGTGCCTTGAGCACCTTGACGCTCCACGGCAGGCCGTCGCGGCAGGGGCTGCACCAGCCGCAGGATTCGCGGGCGAAGAACTCCTCGAGGTTGCGGCACAGGCTGACCATGTTGATCTGGTCATCCACTGCCATCGCCAGCGCGGTGCCGAGACGGCTGCCCGCTTTGGCGATCGCCTCGAACTCCATCGGCAGATCCAGATGCTGCTCGGTGAGAAAGTCAGTGCCGGCGCCACCGGGCTGCCAGGCCTTGAATTTGAAGCCGGGCTTCATCCCCTGGGCGTGATCTTCGAGGATCTCGCGGGCGGTGGTGCCAAAGGGCAGCTCCCACAGACCGGGGTTTTTGACCCGGCCGGAGAAGCCCATCAGCTTGGTACCGGCATCTTTGCTCTTGCCCGCCGACAGCCCCTGATACCACTCCTTGCCGTTCAAGACGATGGCCGGCACGTTGCACAGGGTCTCGACGTTGTTGACGCAGGTGGGTTTGCCCCAGGCACCGACCATGGCCGGGAAGGGCGGCTTGGCGCGCGGGTTGGCGCGGCGCCCTTCGAGCGAGTTGATGAGAGCGGTTTCTTCGCCGCAGATGTAGCGGCCGGCGCCGGTATGGACAAACAGCTCGAAGCTGAAACCGCTGCCGAGAATGTTGTCACCGAGCAGGCCGGCGGCCTTGGCTTCGGCAATGGCGCGGCGCAGCCGCTCGGCGGCCTCGACATATTCGCCACGCAGGAAGATATAGCCGCGGTAGGTCTGCAGCGCCCAGGCGGCGAGGATCATCCCCTCCACCAGCAGGTGGGGCAGCTGCTCCATCAGCAGCCGGTCCTTGTAGGTGCCCGGCTCCATCTCGTCGGCGTTGCACAGCAGGTACTTTTTGTCGAAGCGGGCGTCCATCGGCATCAGGCTCCACTTGAGCCCGGTGGAGAAGCCGGCGCCGCCACGGCCGCGCAGGCCGGCGTCCTTGACCAGATTGGTCACGTCAGTGGGCGCCAGCTTGCCGATGGTGCGCTCCACCGCCACATAACCCTGCTTGGCGCGGTACTCATCGATCCACACCGGCGCCTTGTCGCTGCGCAGGCGCCAGGTCAGCGGATGCTTCTCGGCGGTCAGGATCATGGGTATTGCTCCAGGGTGCGGTCCAGTTCGGCCGGGCTCAGATCGGCGTAGGTGTCGTCGTCGATCATCAACGTCGGCCCCTTGTCGCAGTTGCCCAGACAGCACACCGGCAGCAGGGTGAAACGGCCATCGGCACTGGTTTCACCCGGCGCTATGGCCAGCTTCTGCTGCAGATGGTCCATGGTCTGCTGGAAGCCGGTGATGTAGCAGACCACGCTGTCACAGACGCGGATCACATGGCGGCCCACCGGCTGGCGGAAGATCTGGCTGTAGAAGGTGGCGACCCCCTCCACGTCGCTGGCCGGGATCCCCAACTCGGCGGCGATGGCGTGGATGGCGCCATCCGGCACCCAGCCACGCCCTTTCTGCACGATCTTGAGGGCCTCGATGGAGGCGGCCCGTGGATCTTCATAATGGTGCTTCTCGTGCTGGATGGCGGCCGCTTCGGCTGCCGTCAGCACGAACCCGTCGCCGCTGGCGCAGCCCTGCTGGCCGCTGGTCTGGCATTGACACTGGTGGTTCATGGTTTAGCGATCCACATCCGACATAACGAAATCGATACTGCCCAGATAGACGATCAGGTCCGACACCATCTGGCCGCGGATCACGGAGGGGATCTGCTGCAGGTGAGGGAAGCTGGGGGTACGCACCCGGGTACGGTAACTCATGGTGCTGCCGTCGCTGGTCAGGTAGTAACTGTTGGCGCCCTTGGTCGCCTCGATCATCTGCAGCGACTCGCCGGCCGGCATCACCGGCCCCCAGCTCACCTGCAGGAAGTGGGTGATCAGGGTTTCGATATGCTGCAGGGTGCGCTCTTTGGGCGGCGGCGTGGTCAGCGGGTGATCCGCCTTGAACGGCCCCTCCGGCATGTGGTTGACGCACTGTTCGATGATGCGCAGGCTCTGGCGCATCTCTTCCATGCGCACCATGGCGC
>JAGOCY010000146.1 GCA_017998495.1 Corallincola sp. | reverse complement strand
CGACCAGACCGCAGCCGATAACAGCGAACTTAATGAGGTAGTGGTACCCGCCAAAGGGGTAGCGGGTGCGCAGAAGGCGGCGCCAGCCGCGCGTGCGTTCGCGGGCGATATCCGGGGCGTTGGGATTGCGGCAGATCTGGACCAGTTCATTGATCACCTGTTTGCGATCAACGTCGTTCAGGCTGCACAGCATCTGGCAGGCTTGATAGGTTAACTGGAGTTTGCCGTGAAGTTGGCTGTGGCGCGGATCGCCACTGGCGGGAAGCTGGTTCAGTTCGGGTTTTGTGCAGGCCAGCTCCCAACTGAGCAGTTGAGTGGCAGCAGTGGCGATGGCATCCATGGACAGGGCTACATGTGACATCAGCGATCCTTGCTGGTCATAGGTGAGAGGGCGAAGGCTAGCAGCTGGTGCGTGGGCTGACAATCGGCGTGGGGAAGGGGAGAGATTCAGCTGTTACAGGCGCCATCGTGAGCGATGTGCGTCACAGTTCTGGGATCTTGCTGCACTCTACTTTGTGCGTTACCGGCGTGTTTTTGGGGTGGTTTGAGAGAACCCCCAAAAGCAATGTTTTGTTTTCTTGTCAGGGGGTTGGCTGATGCTTCTGAGGTTCTGTCAAGCGCCTGAAAATACCGAGAAAAGGGCCTTCTAAGCGATCGGTCACAGGTTCGAATCCTGTCGGGCGTGCCACACTCCGCCTCCTCGACTCACCCGCTGCACCTCTATATAATGCCGCGTCTTTTCTGCCCCTGTGCAGCCGTTGCGCCGTTGTTTGTGCCGCCACAAGGGTAATGTTTTCAACCAGTTAGATACACCCAGCGACGCCATTGTAAGGCGTGCGCATGACGAGGTAGCAAGATGCAAGTTTCAGTCGAAACCACCCAGGGCCTTGAGCGTCGCCTGACCATCCGCGTGCCGGGCACCAAGGTCGACACCGAGGTTGAATCGCGCCTGCAGCGCCTGGCCAAAACCCAGCGCGTCGACGGTTTCCGCCCCGGCAAGGTGCCGGTGAGCATCGTGCGCAAGCGCTATGGCGCCGCCGTGCGTGAAGAAGTGGCCTTCGATGTCGCCCAGCGCAGCTTCGTTGAAGCCGTGGTCGCTGAGAAGCTGAACCCGGCCGGTACTCCGACCCTGCAGCTGACTGCCAATAACGAAGGCCAGGACCTCGAGTTCGTGGCGACGGTCGAAGTCTACCCGGTGTTTGACGTCCAGGGCATCGACGGCCTGGCGGTTGACAAGCCGGTGGCCGAAGTCACTGCCGCTGATGTTGACGCCATGCTCGAAACCCTGCGCCAGCAGCAGGCCAAGTGGCAAGTGGTGGAGCGTGAAGCCGCTCAGGGCGACCGCCTGGTCATCGACTTCCAGGGCAGCATCGACGGTACGCCGTTTGATGGCGGCAAAGCCGAGAACTTCACTGTGGGCATCGGCGCTGGCCGCATGATCCCGGGCTTTGAAGAAGCGCTGGTGGGCCACAAGGCCGGTGACAGCTTCACTGCGCCGGTAGCTTTCCCGGCTGATTACCATGCCGAGCACCTCAAGGGCAAAGCCGCTGAGTTCGCTATCACCGTCAACAAGGTGGAAGCGCGTGTGCTGCCGGAGATTGATGCTGAGTTCGTCAAGGCTTATGGCGTGGCCGAAGGCACCATTGAAGCGCTCAAGGCTGAAGTGACCAAGAACATGGAGCGTGAGCTGCGCGGTGCCCTCAAGAACCAGACCAAAGAGAAGGTGATTGACGCTCTGCTCGCCGCCAACCCGGTGGACGTGCCCAAGTCGCTGGTTGATCAGGAAGTGGACCACCTGCGTCAGCAGGCGGTTGAGCGTTTTGGCGGCGGCCGTGGTGGCAAGCTGCCGGAACTGCCGCGTGAAATCTTTGCCGAGCAGGCAGAGCGTCGTGTACGCATCGGCCTGGTGCTGGGCCAGTTCATCCGTCAGAGCGAGCTGAAGGTCGACGATGCCCGCGTTGAGACCATTCTCAACGACATCGCTGGCGCCTACGAAGAACCGGCCGAAGTGATCAAGTACTACCAGAGCCAGAACGAGCTGATGCAGAGCGTGCGTAACCTGGCGCTTGAAGATCAGGCGATTGACGCGGTGCTGGCCAAAGCCAAAGTGACCGAAGTCAAAAAGGCGTTCAGCGATGTGGTGAACACCCAGCGTAACGGCTGAGTTCGTTGACGGCGCTTGGCGCCGGATGCCTATAATGGCCCGCAGACGATGCGGGCCATTGTCTTTTATGGGGTCGCGAACGGCGACCTTTAGGCCTCGGGCACAAGCTGAATAAGGGTTTACATGGAGATGATGGACAAGATCGCCGCCTCGCTGGTGCCGATGGTGGTGGAACAGACCAGCCGTGGTGAACGGGCCTACGACATCTATTCACGCCTGCTCAAGGAGCGGGTGATCTTCCTGGTCGGGCCGGTTGAAGAGCACATGGCCAATCTGGTGGTTGCCCAGCTGCTGTTTCTGGAGTCTGAGAATCCGGACAAGGAGATCTATCTCTACATCAACTCACCGGGCGGTTCGGTCACTGCAGGCATGGCCATTTACGACACCATGCAGTTCATCAAGCCGGACGTGAGTACGGTGTGCCTTGGTCAGGCTGCCAGCATGGGCGCCTTCCTGCTCGCTGGCGGGGCCAAGGGCAAGCGTTACTGCCTGCCCAATTCGCGGGTGATGATCCATCAGCCGCTTGGCGGTTTTCAGGGCCAGGCCAGCGATTTTGAGATCCATGCGCGTGAGATCCTCAAGATCCGCGACAAGCTCAACCGCATCCTCGCCGACCACACCGGTCAGCCAGTGGACAAGGTGGCCCAGGATACCGATCGCGATAACTTCATGAGTGCTGACGAAGCGGTGGCCTATGGCCTGGTCGACGGCATCCTGACCCATCGTGGCGCCTGATCGCGGATCAGGGCGGCTGACGTATAATTGAGACATGCCTGATTAACAGAGTCAGGCCGTTTTGCTGAATTGAGGTACACGCATGCCAGATAACCGCCGTGGTAGCGGCAGCGATCAAAAGCTTCTTTACTGCTCTTTCTGCGGCAAGAGCCAGCATGAAGTGCGCAAGCTGATCGCCGGGCCGTCGGTGTACATCTGCGACGAATGCGTCGAGTTGTGCAATGACATCATCCGAGAAGAGGTCAAGGACCTGCCCGGCAAGAAGAGCCGCAGCAAGTTGCCGACCCCGCGCGAAATCCGTGAGCATCTGGACGGCTACGTCATCGGCCAGGAACACGCCAAGAAGGTGTTGTCGGTCGCCGTCTACAACCACTACAAGCGGTTGCAGGGCGAGTCCGGTGACGTTGAAATTGGCAAGAGCAACATTCTGCTGATCGGCCCGACCGGTAGCGGCAAGACCCTGCTGGCAGAAACCCTGGCTCGTTTCCTCGATGTGCCCTTCACCGTGGCCGACGCCACCACCCTGACCGAAGCCGGTTATGTGGGGGAGGATGTCGAGAACATCATCCAGAAGCTGTTGCAGAAGTGCGATTACGATGTGGAGAAAGCCCAGCGCGGTATCGTCTACATCGACGAGATCGACAAGATCTCGCGTAAATCGGAAAACCCGTCGATCACCCGCGATGTGTCGGGCGAGGGGGTGCAGCAGGCACTGCTCAAGCTGATTGAAGGCACGGTCGCCGCGGTGCCGCCCCAAGGCGGACGCAAGCACCCGCAACAGGAGTTTTTGCAGGTCGATACCAGCAAGATCCTGTTTATCTGTGGCGGCGCCTTTGCAGGCCTGGAGAAGATCATCGACCAGCGGGTGGCTACCGGTAGTGGTATCGGCTTTGGTGCCCAGGTACGCAGCCGTGAGCTCAAGAACGCGGTGAGCAACCTGCTGCGCCAGGTGGAGCCGGAAGATCTGGTCAAGTTTGGCCTGATCCCCGAGTTCATTGGTCGTCTGCCGGTGCTGGCCACCCTCGACGAGCTGGATGAAGCAGCACTGGTGCAGATCCTGACCGAGCCGCGCAACGCACTGACCAAGCAGTATGCCTCGCTGTTCCAGATGGAAGGGGCGGAGCTGGAGTTCCGAGACGATGCCCTGCGGGCCATCGCTCACAAGGCGATGGAGCGCAAAACCGGTGCCCGCGGCCTGCGCTCGATTGTCGAGCAGGTACTGCTCGATACCATGTACGAGCTGCCGTCGATGTCCACCGTGTCACGGGTGGTGGTTGATGAGACAGTGATCCGCGGTGAGTCCAGCCCGATCCTGATCTATCACAACAGCGAGCCGCCCAAGGCTGCGTCTGCAACCTGAAATCACAACGGCGGCGGAAAACCCTGCTCCGCCGCCGTTGAATCCTGCGTCATTCATCCCCATATTGGCCTTCATGCCCAGGTGACAACCTGCCCCCCGCCGTCCGGAGAGAGGCTATGAGCGAACTTGCTGTCGAGCGCATTCAAATTCCCGTGTTGCCATTGCGCGATGTGGTGGTTTATCCCCACATGGTCATTCCCCTGTTTGTCGGGCGCGAGAAGTCGATCCAGTGCCTGGAAGCGGCGATGGAGCAGAACAAGCAGATCTTTCTGGTGGCCCAGAAAGATCCAACGGTTGAGAATCCGGAGAAGGGCGATCTGTACGAGGTCGGCACCCTGTCGACCATCCTGCAGCTGCTGAAGCTGCCCGATGGCACGGTCAAGGTACTGGTGGAGGGCGAGAAGCGCGCCAAGCTGCACAAGTTCCTGCCGTCGCCCAACTACTTCGTGGCCGAAGTGGAAGTGATGGGCACTGCCAGCGAGCGGGAAGAGCGTGAGCTGGATGTGCTGGTGCGCACCACCATCAACCAGTTCGATGGCTACATCAAGCTGAACAAAAAAGTACCGCCTGAGGTACTGACCTCGCTGCAGGGGATTGATGACCCGTCGCGGCTGGCCGACACCATGGCCGCCCACATGCCGCTCAAGCTGGCCGACAAGCAGCAGGTGCTGGAAACCGCCGACATCGCTACCCGGCTGGAATTCCTGCTGGCGCAGATGGAGAACGAGATCGACCTGCTGCAGGTCGAAAAGCGGATCCGTAATCGCGTCAAGAAGCAGATGGAGAAGAGCCAGCGCGAGTACTACCTGAACGAGCAGATGAAGGCGATCCAGAAAGAACTGGGTGAGCTGGAAG
>JAGOCY010000145.1 GCA_017998495.1 Corallincola sp. | reverse complement strand
CGTATGGATGTCGCCCTCGACGCCTTGGGTGAAGCCCTGCCGGATGTGTTCAACCACAACCTTGAAACCATTCCGCGCCTGTACAAGATGGCTCGCCCCGGTGCTGACTATCAGTGGTCGCTGGATCTGCTGCAGAAATTCAAACAGCGTTACCCCGGCATCCCCACCAAATCAGGGCTGATGGTGGGCCTCGGTGAAGAGAATGACGAGTTGCTGCAGGTGATCCGCGATCTGCGCGCTCACGATGTCGAGATGCTCACCGTCGGCCAGTACCTGCAGCCGAGCCGCCACCATCTGCCGGTGCTCAGGTTCGTCACCCCCGCCGAATTTGACCAGTTCCGCGATGAAGCTTTGGCGATCGGCTTTAGCCAGGCCGCCTGTGGCCCGCTCGTCAGGTCAAGTTATCACGCAGATAAACAAGCGGCAGGGGAGACTGTCACCGGCATTCACGTCCCGGCCTGAGGCCTAACATGCTGACCGCAGAACGGGCCGCAAGGCCCGTTTTGGTTAGTGGTGCGCCAACAAAAAACAAGGGCCGCAGTTGCGGCCCTTGGCTATTTACGACACCCGCTTAGGGGCGGGTGAGGAGCAGGGTAGCGGCGACTCCGGGCTTGGCGTAAACGCTTAGCTTGTAGGTGCCGCTCTCGGCCAGTTCAACCATGGCGTTACTGGCCCACGGGTTATCCCCGGCAAGTGTGGCCGTTCCGTTCAGCGCCAGCGAGGCGCTACCACCGAAGTTAAGATCGGTCCAGTTATCGGAGCCGAGCTTGAATTCGCTGGTGGTCAGTTCGCCCACCCACTCATAGCTGTTGGGGCCGATCTGGGTGAGCGGGGCATCCAGCCCCCAGCCGTTGAAGGTGCCACGCAGATAGAGCACTGGCCCGGCAGTGACGCTCACCGCCTTGATGGTCAGCAATGGCTGCTTGCCGGTGCGTGGCACCAGCGCCAGCTCATAGCTGCCGGCTTCGGCGATGGTCAGGCCGATATTGCCGTTATAGGGGTCGAAGTAGCTGACCCCAGCCCCCAGCTCGACGTTGCCATAACCCAGATTGACCGAGCTCCAGTCATCCGAGGCGATCTTGAACTCGTAGCTGCCAGCCCCCAGCTCCAGGGCACTGCGATAGGCGCCCTCGGCGAACACCAGCGGCAGTTTACCCCAGCCGTTCATGCTGCCACGCAGGTTCACATCCAACCCCAGTACCGGAGTGGTGACTGGCGGCAGGTTGGGCTCCACCAGCAGCTGGGCATTGAGCGGGTCACTCAGGTCCAGCAGCAGCCGATAGTCGCCATCGGCCGGGATGGTGAGGGTGGCATTGTTGCTGTAGGGCATTGACCAAGGCAGGCTGGCGGTGATGCCCACCTCGACGTTCTGGGCCACGCCGTAGTTGGCATCCATCCAGTTTTCGCTGGCCAGTTTGAACGGGTAGCTGCCGGCTACAAAGCTGCGTACCAGTTCCAGCTGGCCGCTGCCATTAGCGGCGAAGGCATCGGTCAGCCCCCAGCCGTTCATGTCGCCACGCAGGTAGACGGTCGAGCCAAGCTGGCCTTGACGCCAGACCAGAACACCACGATCGGCAGGGTTGGCATGGAACAGGAAGTCATAGCGGCCGGCGACCGGGATGTCGATGGCGATGTTGCCGTTGCCGGCATCCACCAGCGGCTCACCCAGGCCGGTGTTACGGGCCTGACCAAAGCCGATGTCGACCGTAGTCCAGTCGCTGCTGGCGATCTTGAACTCATAACGGCCGGCATCCAGCTCCATGGCCACATGGTAGCGGCCCAAGCCGGCGTAGTTCATGGTCGCCATGCCCCAGCCGTTCATGCTGCCACGCACATGGACATCGGCACCCAGCGGCGGCTCATCAGTGGCTGGGGTTTCATCCAGCACCACCAGCATCAGCGACAGCGGTGCCAGTTCAAGGCTGATACCGTCACTGACCGTCACTGTGTTGCCGCTGATCAGGTCGCGGGCGCTGGTGACAGTGCCGAGGGCACCGCTGGTCAGGTCAACGCTGGCCGGGCGGTCGCCGGCATTGAGGGCAACCACGATGCGCTCGCTGCCCCACTGCTTGAGGTCGATGAACAGGCTGTTGTTGCTGAACAGGTGCTGACGGGCACCACGGGCCAGCGCCGGATGGGCGGCACGCAGGGCCATCAGCTGAGCCACATGGTCACGCAGCTGCAGGGCGCGGCTGTCGAGGCTGGAGGGGTCAACAGTGACCCCCGGGATCTTGGCGCTGGAGCGCGACACATGGTCATCACACAGGCCGAGATCCGAACAGCCAGCACCAATCTTCACATCGAAGCCCGGCACTTCGTCACCCAGCTCGTCACCGTAGTAGAGGGTGAGCGGGCCGCTGACGCCGGCCATCAGGCCGAAGGCCAGACGGTGACGGGTCCAGTACTCGTCGTCACCCGGCTGAGCGATGCCAGCACGCTGCAGCAGGTCACCGAAGCGCACCAGATCGTGGTTGGTGAGCATCAGGTTAGGGACCGCATGATCCGGGTATTTGGCACTGGTGTAGCCCAGGCCCCACTCGGAGTTGAGCTTGCTCGCCGGCTGACCACTGGACCAGCTGGTGCCTGCTTCTTCCTGGGTGGCCAGCACCTGGGTGATCACATAGCGCAGGGCAAAGTTGAAGGCGCTCGGCAGGGCCGGATCTTCACTCGGGCCGTATGCGGTGGTGGCCACCTGCAGGCCGTCGCCGTCCCACACTTCGGCCACCATGTAGCCCAGGGTGCCCCACTGCTCGCCAGCGGCGCGGCGGGCGTCACTGGTGTCACGCACGCTTTGGCGGATCTGGCGCCAGGCATCCAGCGGCACCTGATAGGCCTGATCCAGGCGCCAGCCGTCAATGCCCAGCTCGTTGATCCAGTAGCTGGCCACTTCCTGATAGAAGGCCACCGACTGCGGATGGCTGAAATCGACGGTACGGCCCGGATAGGTGGGGTCGTCGCTGGCGTTATCGACCGGCAGCAGACCAGTAGGGGAGGGGATCAGCCCGCCCTTGTGGTGGCCGAAGACACCGTCGAAGAACACATAGAGACCGCGCTCATGCGCCTTGTTCACCAGCTCGCGCACATCCTCCAGCGACCCGAACTTGGGATCGATGGCGAAGTAGTTGCGGGCGAAATAACCGGTGGCATCGAGGTTGAGGCTGTGCTCCGGGATCTGGTAGACCGAGTCATCCACGCGCTGTTGCGGCTCACCGGCGTGGCTGTCGAAGATCGGCGTCAGCCAGATGGCATTGACCCCCAGCGACTGGATGTAATCCAGGCTGTTGATGATGCCGCGCACGTCACCCTTGTGGTGGCTGTTGCCCCAGCCAGCGTTGTAGTCGCGGCTTGGATCACCATCAACAAAGGACTCAACCATGATCTGGTAGAGGCGCAGATCGCAGCTCGGGTCGCCATCACGGTTGCAGGGCAGGCGGCTCATGGCGGCTTCGGCCGGTGCCGACACCACAATGCGGCCGCCACTGGCGGCTTCGATCAGTTCGAGCAGCAGCTGGGTACCTTCCGGGGTGGTGATGATGGTCAGGCGATAGCTGCCCCCCTGCTCCAGATTGAGCTGAGCGTTGGCGCCACCCGCGACCACGGCAGTGGGCTGACCCAGGGTGAGGCCGCCCGCGATACCCAGATCCACCGTCGACCAGTCGGCCGAGGCGATCTTGAACTCAAGGGTGCCGGCATCAGCACTGAAATCGACGCTGTAGACGCCATAGCCATCGTAGGCGAGCGGATTGTCGGTGCCCCAGCCATTAAGACTGCCGCGCAGATAGATGGCGGTGTCACCATAAGTGGGGGGCAGGTCGGGCACTACCGCCAGTTGCTTGCCGCTGGCGCTGACATCCAGCACAAAGGCGTAGCGGCCGGCTTCAGCGATGGTCAGGCCGATGTTGCCGTTGGCCGGATCGGAGAAGCTGCCATCGGCGAGGGTGACCGCACCCATGCCCAGATCCACGGTGCTCCAATCGGCCGAGGCCAGCTTGAACTCGTAGCTGACGGCGGACAGCTCCATCACCTCGACGTAGCGGCCATTGCCGAGGTAGCGCAGGGCGTTATCGGCACCCCAGCTGTTCATATCACCACGCACATAAACCGTGGTGTCACCAAAGGGCGGCAGATCGCCGCCGCCACCGTTCTGGCTGACGCTGAGGGTAGCCGGCTCGCTGCCGACGTTGAGACTGAAATGGTAAGTGCCATCGGCGGCGATGCTGACGCCGATGTTGCCGCCAACCTTCTGCAGTTCGATGGCGCCCGCGCCCACTTCGACCATGGTGCTGGCACCAAAGTCGACGCTGCTCCAGTCGCTGCTGGCGACTTTGAACATGTAGTTACCGGCGCGCAGCTCGACATCCAGGCCATAGACGCCGTTGCCTTCATAGCTGAACGGGTTGGCCAGCCCCCAGCTGTTCATCTCGCCGCGCAGATAGACAGTGGTGTCGCCAAAGGTCGGTTCGTCGGCCAGCGGCTTGACGGTCAGCGTCGGCGCTTCCGGATCGGCGGCGTTAAACACAAAGCGGTAATCACCGGCTTCGGCCACCGTGATAAAGGCATTACCGAAACCGCGATAGAGGCGGGTTTCGCTGTCGATGCCGAACGAGGCATTACCGAAGTCGACGCTGCTCCAGTCGCTGCTGGCGATCTTGAAGCCGGTTTCACCGGCCGGCAGGGTCACCACCGCTTCGTAGATGCCATCGGCGACGAAGGTCAGCGGGTTAGCTTCGCTCCAGCCGTTCATGTCGCCACGGACAAACACCGAGGTATCGCCGAAGGGGGCTTCGTTGCTGCCAAACTTGGCTTTAACCGGCAGGCCGTTGCCCTGGCTGCCGTATTGCGGCACCACAAAGACCACGGTGGACAGGGCCGGCACCGAGACCGCGCCATAACCGCCGTAGGCGCGATAGAGGGCTGGATCGGTCGTGGCTTGCAGCGCCGGGTGCAGCTCGAAGTTTGCCTCGCGGCCGACATTGACGTACTGGTCGCTGCCAGTGGCGTTGATCACCACCAGCAGGCCATCGACGGCCGGATCCAGATCGGCGCCCGCCTTGTAGCCGTCGTCGATGGTCATGGCGATCACGCCCGGGGTCTGCGACTTGCCGCTGTTGGCGAAGTCGACGCGGGCCATCACTGCCTCAGC
>JAGOCY010000144.1 GCA_017998495.1 Corallincola sp. | reverse complement strand
CCAGCCATGCGGCCATCAGGATCACCGCCTCCCTGCTTTGACCGGAAAGGGGCGCCAGGGTTTCCGCATCGACGATATCGATGACATCAGTACGAAAGCCGTTGGCGTCCAGTTCAGCACGGGCCGCTGCACTAAGGGCATCCAGATCGGCGCTGGCCTCGGCCACTGCGGCGGCCAGTTGGTGCATCACTCTGGCCAGCAGCGGCGCCTGCCGGCGTTCGTCGGCGGTGAGGTAGCCATTGCGTGATGACAGCGCCAGGCCATCGGCCGCGCGCACCGTGGGCACGCCGATGATCTGGATCGGATAGCCTAGATCGCTGGTCATGCGCCGCAGCAGCGCCAGCTGCTGGTAATCCTTCTGGCCGAAGCAGGCGATATCCGGCTGCACCAGATTGAACAGTTTGCTGACGATGGTGGCCACCCCACGAAAATGGCCGGGGCGGGCGGCACCTTCAAGGATGCTGCCCAGTTCGGGCACCTCGACAAAGGTGTGGCTGGCCATCGGCCGTGGGTAGATGGTCTCGACCGTCGGCAGGAACAGCAGATCGGCGCCGGCATCGCGCAGCAGCGCCGCATCCTGCTCCTCGGTGCGCGGGTAGCGGGCCAGATCCTCGGCGCGGTCGAACTGCATGGGGTTAACGAAAATGCTCACCACCACCTTGTCGGCGTGACGGCGTGCCTCACGCACCAGGGTCAGATGGCCCTCATGCAGGTTGCCCATGGTTGGCACAAAACCGATGGTGCGGCCGTCGCGGCGCCAGGCGCGCAGCAGGGCGCGCAGATCGGCAATGGCACTGATGGTTTGCATGGCTGGACCTCAGTTAAAGCTCTGTTCGGCGCCGGGGAAGGTGCCGGCCTGCACCTCGGCCACATAGGCGGCCACTGCCGCACGGACATCGCCATGGCTGGCCAGGAAATTCTTGGAGAACTTGGGCAGCCGTGGCGACAGCCCGAGCAGATCGTGCATCACCAGGATCTGGCCATCGGTGACCACCCCGGCGCCAATACCGATCACCGGAATGGCCAGCGCCCGGGTGATGCGCTCGGCCAGCGCCACCGGGATGCATTCCAGCACCAGCAGCTGGGCGCCGGCGTCTTCGAGACGGCGGGCATCGTCGAAGATGGTGTCAGCCGCGGCCTGATCGCGCCCCTGCACCTTGTAGCCGCCGAAAATGTTGACCGACTGCGGGGTCAGGCCAAGGTGACCGCATACCGGCACCGCCCGCTCGGTGAGGGCGCGGATGGTGGCTTCCAGCCACTGGCCACCCTCCAGCTTGACCATGTTGGCGCCAGCCTGCATCACCGCCGCGCTGCTGGCAAAGGCCTGCTCGGGGGTGGCGTAGCTCATGAACGGCAGGTCGGCGATCAACAGGCAGTTGGGGCTGCCGGCGCGCACACAGCGGGTGTGATAGGCGATCTGCTCGACGGTCACTGGCAGGGTATCCGGATGGCCCTGCAGCACCATGCCCAGCGAGTCGCCGACCAGCATCACATCGATGCCGGCGGCCTCGAACAGGGCGGCAAAGGTGGCGTCATAGGCGGTGATGGTGGCGAATTTACGCCCCTGCTGTTTGTACTGGCGCAGGGTGGCGGTGGTGGTGCGGCTCATGGTGATCCTCCCTTGGGCTGCCGTTGGGCAGCGACGGTGGTGGCGGCAGCATACCCGAAGGCTACCCCCGGCCGGCAACTTAGACAGCGAGCAGGGTCAGGGCCTGACGGTGGTGGCTGGCAACGAGGCTTGCCAACGGCCGGCCATCGGCCAGTACCAGCGTCGGCGCCACATCCAGCAGCGGCACCAGCACAAAGGCCCTCTCCAGCATGCCGGGATGAGGTACGGTCAGCCGCGGCTCGTTGATCAGCTGCTCACCATAGAGCAGCAGATCCAGATCCAGGGTGCGGGCGCCCCAGCGCACCAGCCGCTGGCGGCCATGGGCCTGCTCAATTGCCTGCAGCGCATCGAGCAAGGCCAAAGGGCTTAGGCTGGTGGCCAGCGCGGCCACCGCATTGACGTAATCCGGCTGGTCCTGCGGTCCCATCGGCGCACTGGCGTAGCGTGGTGACAACGCCAGCAGCTGGCAGCCGGGCAGGGTGGCCAGCTCCTGGGCGGCCGCCTCGACTTGGGCCAGTGGCTGATCGAGGTTGGCCCCCAGGCCGATGTAGGCGCTGATCACCCGTCTGACTCGCCGCTACGCTTGGTGTTGCTGCGCTTGCCGCCACGGCGGCGGCGCGGTTTGCGGCTGGCTGGTGCCGGTGCGTCTGTGGCCTCGGCTGCCAGCTGTTCACGCTGCTCTGGCGGCGTCTGCTGGTAGTGGGTCCACCATTCGGCCAGAGCGGCGGTATCGCCCCCCTCGACCAGCCCGCGCAGCAGCAGGAAGTCATAAGCGGCACGAAAGCGCGGGTCGATCAGCAGCTTGGCGGCACGCGTCCCGCTGCGCTTGGGCAGGCGGTACTGCATCAGCCAGATCTCGCGCACGATGGTGCCGAAGCGGCGCGGCAGGGCCACCGAGCGTTGCTGATCATCGAGCAGGTCACTGCTGGCGACATTGAGGGCATCGCCAAAGGCTAATCCGCCCTGGGTGGTCAGCTCGCGGATGCGGCGCTGCAGCACCGGCCACAGCAGGGCCGCGAACAGGAAGGCCGGGGTGATGCGCTGGTCGTTCTTGACCCGGGCATCGGTGTTGGCGAAGGCCGCTTCGATAAAGCGTTCATCGACGCTGTCGCCTTTGCTGGTGAGCACCGGGTTGAGCAGGGGGAACAGCTGCTGGAACAGGCCGAACTGACGCAGCATGCGGTAGTTGCCCACGGCATGGCCGGCCATGAACAGCTTCTGGAACTCTTCGAACAGGCGTGCCGGCGGGATCTGGCCGAGCAGCGCCGCCAGCTCAGCGATGGGGGCGGCGGCCTCTTTGCTCAGGGTCATGTCGAGCTTGGTGGCAAAACGCACGGCGCGCAGCATGCGCACCGGATCTTCACGGTAGCGGGTGGCCGGATCGCCAATCAGGCGCAGGCGGCGGGCCTGCAGATCGGAGAGGCCATCGGCAAACTCCCAGACGCTGAAATCGGCAATGTTGTAGTAGAGGGCATTGACCGTGAAGTCGCGGCGCTCGGCGTCCTCTTCGATGGTGCCGTAGACGTTGTCGCGCAGGATCATCCCCGATTCATGGCGCTTGCTGGCCTTACTCGGTGGTGCCTGCTCCTCGTCGTCGACGCCGTCGCGCTCATCCGGCGCATGGTGGCCGCGGAAGGTGGCCACTTCGACCACATCACGACCAAACAGGATATGGGCCAGCCGGAAGCGGCGACCGACCAGACGGCAGTTACGGAACAGGGCATAGACCTGCTCCGGGGTGGCGTCGGTACAGATGTCGAAATCCTTGGGTTTCAGCCCGAGCAGCAGATCGCGCACCCCGCCGCCGACCAGAAAGGCCTTGTAGCCCGCCTTGTTGAGGCGGTAGAGCACCTTGAGGGCGTTATCGCTGATATCGGCCCGCGAGATGCTGTGGTCGGCGCGGGCGATCACCGTAGGTTCAAGACCACGACTGCGTACGGGAACACGCTGGCGACCGGCGACACGCTGCACCAGGCCGATAATGCGGGTGAAAATAGGACACCTCAGGAGGTTGCGACAGCAAATTGGGGCACATCTTAACCGATTAGCGCCGGGCCGCCCAAGTGGCCCGGGACCGGGTTAACGGCGGCCAGCGGCCAAATTTGCCTGGTTAGTGAGCCAATGGCAGCTCGCGCACAGCCGGCAGGCGGGCGCGCTGGTAGTGGCTGACGGCCCAGGCCAGCAGCTCGGTGACCGGGGCGCCGGTCAGCGATGGGGGTGGCGGCAGCCCGAGAAAGCAGAGCGCGGCGTCCAGATTGGCGCTGGCCCGAGCGGCTTCGATGGCCGGTGCGTGGTTCTGTTTCGACAGTTTGAGACCCGGCGCCACAACCGCCAGCGGCAGATGGCCATAGGCCGGCGGTTGTGCCCCCAGGGCGCCGATCAGCGCCAGCTGGCTGGCCGTGGCCTCCACCAGATCGGCGCCGCGCACCACATGGCTGATGCCCTGGGCCAGATCATCGGCCACCACCGCCAGCGGGTAGCCCCACAGCCCGTCGCTGCGCTTGACCACCATGTCCTCGCTGGCCTGTGCTGGCGCGACCGGAATCGGCCCCAGCAGCAGATCATCAAACCGCTCCACCGGGTTGAGATTGGCAAAGCGCAGGGCGCCCGGCAGCGGGTTGGCCAGGGCGCGGCAGGCGGCGCCCTGATGGCCGCCCTGCGCCTTGATCTGGTTGCGGCGACAGCGGCAGACATAGAGCAACCCCTGCTGCTGCAGCTGGTCGAGCAGCTGCTGGTAGGCCGCGCTGCGCTGGCTCTGGTACAGCGGCTGACGATCCCAGGTCAGGCCATGGGCCTCCAGCTGCTGCAGGATCAGGCGGTCGGCCCCCGGCTGCTGGCGTGGCGGATCTATGTCTTCGATGCGCACCAGCCATTCACCGCCGTGGCTGCGTGCATCCAGCCAGCTGCCAAGGGCGGCAATCAGTGAACCAAAGTGGAGTGGCCCCGACGGACTGGGGGCAAAGCGGCCGCGATAGCGGACCGGCGGGTACAGCAGTTGGGACCACGGCATGAGGTGGGCTCAAGGGGGTTAAAAGCAGCGCGGGAGGCCAAGCCTCCCGCGTCTGTGATGGTCAGCCGGCCAGCTGCTTTTCCTTGATCTCTGCCAGACTCTTGCAGTCGATACAGAGGTCAGCGGTCGGGCGGGCTTCGAGGCGGCGAATGCCGATCTCGACACCACACTCGTCGCAGTAACCGAAATCACCCTCTTCCAGCTTCACCAGCGTCTTCTCGATCTTTTTGATCAGCTTACGCTCGCGATCACGGGCGCGCAGTTCGAGGCTGAACTCCTCCTCCTGGGCGGCGCGATCCACTGGATCGGGGAAGTTGGCGGCTTCGTCCTTCATGTGATCCATGGTCCGGTCCACCTCTTCACGCAGCTGGCTGCGCCAGGCTTCGAGGATTTTGCGGAAATGGATGCGTTGAGGGGCACTCATGTACTCCTCATCCGGCTTTGCCGTGTAGGGCTCGACGCCAGCCAGCGCCAGAATACTCAATTGACCTACTTTGCCCTGCGGCATGGCGGTTCTCCCACTACCTGATGGCCCCGAAAAATCGGCCGCTAGCTATACCAGAATCAG
>JAGOCY010000143.1 GCA_017998495.1 Corallincola sp. | reverse complement strand
GGGGCTCGGGTACGGGTAATCAGGATGTTAGCCAAGTGAAGCGGAGACCGGTCGCAAAATTCGGCAGTTCGCCGCAAAAGTAGCCCGGTTGTTAACTCGGGGTGAAACGCTAACCTTAGCCCTGTTCACGGATGCACCGCGGCTTGCTGGAGCAGGTTGCCCAGGATGGGATAGGACGGCACAGGGTGAGCTGAAGGACCCTCTCAGGGATGAGAGTACCACCGATGGATTGGTGGTGGTGCAGGATGGTGAACGGACTGGAACACCCGTTTGGCGACGGGGCACTTACCGGGAGTGGTAAGTGGCATGGACGCAAGGGAGACCGCCCGGATGGCGGAGGAGGAGTGGTGCAAGGAAGCCCGTCTTCAGGGATGAGGCAGGGAGCACGAAAGCTGCAGGATGCAGGACGCAAGATCGGGCCACGGCGGGAAACTGCCGTGGTCTTTCTTGTTTTAGGGCGGTTACCAGCAGAGGGCCGGCGCCTGCTGTTGGGGCATTAACAGCTGCGCCAGCGCTGTGCCAAGCTGCTGCTGTTCGGTGGAGGTTGTGGTTAGCCCCAGCTTGCTGCGTCGCCACAACAGATCGTCCAGGCTGCGTAGCCATTCATGGTCTATCAGATACTGCAGTTCCGCGCGGCTGACATCTGCCGCGATCCGCCCGCCCAGTGCCTGCCAGTCATCTCCTTGGTTGAGCCACAGCGCCAGCTGGCTGCCATAGCTGCGTACCAGACGCTCGATGCTGGCTGGGCCCAGATAGGGGGCGCGCTGATTGGCCAAGTGCCGCAGCCATGACAGATCGCTGATCTCGCCACCGGGTAATGGCTGGTCTGCAGTCCAGGCTGGGCCGATGTGACTGAACAGCGGTGCCAGGCGGTTAATGGCACGCTCTGCCAAGGCCCGGTAGGTGGTGAGTTTGCCGCCATACACCGACAGCAGTGGCGCCTGGTGGTCTGGATGGTCGAACAGCAGCCGGTAGTCGCGACTGGCGGTACGGGGATTACCACTTTTCTCATCTGCCAATGGCCGGATACCCGCAAAACGCTGCACCACCGCGCTGGGTTGCAGTGGATGGCGCCACCAGCGACTGACTTCGCGGCATAGATAGGCCACCTCGTCATCGCTGGCCTGCGGCGGGCTGCCGTCATAGTGCTGCTCCACTTCCGTCGTGCCCACCAGATGAAACTGGCCATAAGGCAACACAAAGATCACACGCTGGTCTGAGGCCTGCAGAATGAAGGCCCGCTCATCGTCGGTCAGACGCCGTACCACGATGTGGCTGCCACGTACCTGGCGCAGTGGCGGTGGTTGGGCGATGCCGATAGCCGAAGCGAGAAAACGGCTGGCCGCCGGCCCAGTGGCATTGACCAGTGCCCGGCAGCTGAGGGTGTCAGGGCCGCCCTGGGTGGGCGCCAGCTGCAGCTGCCAATGATGGGCAAGGCGGCGGGCAGCCACGACCGGGCAGCGGGTGCGAATGATGGCGCCATGGGTCATCGCCTGTTGGGCGACGGCAATCACCAGCCGGGCATCATCAACCCAGCCATCGCTGTATTCGAAGGCATCCTGGAACTGGGGTTGCAGCGGGCTGTTACCGTCGAGGGTGACGGCGCTGGCGCCAGCGAGTGGACTGGGGCTGGCCAGGTGGTCGTAAAGCCAGAGACCGGCGCGCAACTGCCAGGCGGGGCGCTGGGCCGCGTCAAGGGGCAGGCAAAAGCGTAATGGCGTGCACAGATGGGGAGCGCGGGTGAGCAGGCTGTCGCGTTCCTGCAAGGCTTCGCGCACCAGCCGGATCGCCCCCTGTTCCAGGTAACGCAGGCCACCATGGGCCAGTTTTGAGCTGGCGGAGGAGGTGCCACTGGCCAGATCGGCAGCCTCCAGCAGTACCACGTTAAGGCCACGGCCAGCGGCATCGGCGGCAATGCCGACGCCATTGATGCCACCACCGACCACGGCCAGATCAAAATCGATGTCGGTCATGCAGCCCTCCGTCAGCCTGATGCCCCTGAGTATGGCAAAAGTGGTGCGGGTGCTTGGTTGGCAGACGGGATGGTGGTTAAGCTAGGCGCCACTTTGTGACCGCCAACGCACCCCATCCGACCAGGACGTGATCATGTTCGAACAACTGACTGAAGGCGCCAAAGACCCGATTCTCTCCCTGAGCGTAGCGTTTCGCGAAGATCCGCGGCCTGAGCGTATCGATCTGGGGATCGGCGTTTACCGCAACAGCGTCGGTGAAACGCCGATCATGGCGGCGGTGCGTGCCGCTCAACTGGAGCTGGCGCAGAGCCAGACGACCAAGTCTTACGTCGGTTTGACCGGTAACGAGACCTTCAACAATGCCATGCTCGACTTGCTGCTGGGCGAGTGCGGGGCGCGTCAGCGAGCGGTAGCGATCCAGACGCCGGGGGCCAGTGGCGCCCTCCGCCTGCTGGCCGATCTGATCCGCATGGCCCGCCCGGGGGCTCGGGTGTGGATGAGTGACCCTAGTTATGTCAACCATGCTCCGATCATGCGCGCGGCAGGGCTTGAGGTGGCGTTTTTCCCCTATTTTGATGCGGCCAGCAAAGGTGTTCGGGGCGACGAGATGATGGCGGCGTTGGCGGCCGCGGGCCCTGGCGACGTCGTGTTGCTGCATGGCTCCTGTCACAACCCGACCGGCGCCGATCTGACTCTTGAGCAGTGGCAGACGCTGGCCCGGATGGCGGAACGCCAGGGTTTTATGCCCTTTGTTGATGTCGCCTATCAGGGTTTTGGCGAGTCTCTGGAGGCCGATGTGGCCGGCCTCAGGCTGTTGGCCGAGGCGGTGCCAGAGCTGGTGATCGCGACCTCCTGTTCCAAGAATTTTGGTCTCTATCGAGAGCGCGTTGGTGCGGCGGTGGTGATCGCCAATAGCCCGAATCAAGGCGCCATTGCCCGCGGTCGACTGCAGGAGATCGCGCGGACCACCTACACTATGCCACCTGATTTTGGTGCGGCGCTGGTGGCCCAGGTACTGACAGATCCGGTGCTGCGTCAAAGCTGGCAGGCCGAGCTGGTGGCGATGCAGCAGCGCATTGCAGGGTTGCGCCAGCAGCTGGCGGCGGCATTGCGTCAAGCCAGCGGCGATTCCACTTTCGACTATGTGGCGCGCCACCGCGGCATGTTTTCGATGACTGCCCTCAGCGCTGAGGCGATCGCCCGCCTGCGTGACGAGTGGGCGCTTTATGTGGTGCCCGGCGGCCGTATCAACATTGCTGGGTTGCGTGAAGAGCAGATCCCGCGTGTCGCTGCCGCGCTGGTGTCGGTTAGCGCTGCCTGAGGGGGCGATAGAGCGGCTTGGGGGTCTCGTTGCGGCAAGTGCGACGGGCTGAGCTGGCAACGTCTTAGCAGCTGTTGCCACAACTGAACATGCGCCTGCAGCGCGCTGCGTAACTGGCGGGAGGGTTGCGGCTGTTCGAGCACAGGGCTGATGGCTGCGGCCGCCAGCGCCTGTTCGCTGCGTTCCAGTTCTGCCAGCAGCAGGTTGAGCTGAGGCTGCACCTGGCCACCAAAATAGTGGTCGAGAAACTGCCGTAGCTGACGGGCGTGGGCCGATGGCCGACCGCCGACACAGACAACCTGGCTCATGGCCGGTCCCAGCTGCTGATTGAGATCGCTGATGGCGCTGAGCGCGAGGTTGGCGTCGCGCCACAGCTGACCCAGATAGCGGTTGCTGCGGTTGGCCGCCAGCTGCTGCTCCAGGGCCTGCAGCAGTGCTTCGCTATCTGCCGCTGTGGTCTTTTGAAGCTGGG
This sequence comes from Corallincola sp., assembly GCA_017998495.1. Classification (GTDB taxonomy): domain Bacteria; phylum Pseudomonadota; class Gammaproteobacteria; order Enterobacterales; family Neiellaceae; genus RGIG665. The sequence continues at coordinate 1,442 of JAGOCY010000143.1, read as the reverse complement.
CGAGCACCTGCAGCAGGGCCAATGCTTCGCTATCGCCATGACGCGGCCGGCCATCGTCATGCCACAGGCGGCGCATGTCGCTGTCGGTTGCCACCGCCACAAGCAGCTGCGGCCAGCTCTGCTGTTTGTGCTGATACCACTCGGTCAGTTGCTGATACTCGCTAGTGGACGGCGGATAGAGATTTCGGCACTGGTTTAAGGTGGTCAGTAGGCGCTGCTCGTAGGCGGCGCGCTGGCTTAATACCATCACCTTGCCAAGGCCGCTGTTGCGCTCACCAACGGCGGCCAGCAGGCCGCAGTGGCGATAATGCCAAGCTTGCGGCAGGCTGATGGTCAGCGCGGGGGGCACCGGCTGTGGCTGGGGTTTGGCCAATGTTGGGGTCGCGAGCGGCGCTGCCGCCACCTTGAGCAGCGACAGCAGGCGATGGCGATAGTCGCCATAGATCTGTTGTTGCGGATCAGCGCTGCAGCCGCTCAGCAGGAGCAGTAGCAGCCATCGCGATCTCATGGCCATGGCGGATCAGTACCCGGCGGTGGTGGAGCAAGCGCATGGCATAGAGTACGGCGGCTACCCCCAAGCCGGTCAAAAATCCGATCCAGAAACCGCTGGCGCCCATGGCGGGCGTCAGCAGATCGGTGCGCCCCAACAGCCAGCCTATAGGCAGGCCGACCAGCCAGAAGGCGATCAGGGTAATGGCAAAGATCGCCTTGCCATCGTGCAGGCCACGCAGAGCGCCTGCGGCCACGGCCTGCAGCATGTCGAAGATCTGAAACACTGCTGCCAGCAGCATCAATTCGCAAGCGCGTTTGATCACCGCCGGATCATCGCTGTAGAGCAGGGCGATCGGTTCGCGGCCGACAGCCAGTAGCAGGGCGTTGAAACAGCCAACGGCAAAACCCATCACCAGTGCTGCGCGGATGGCGGCAAACGCCTGCAGTGGCTGATCGGCGCCCAGGTTGGTGCCGACGCGAATGGTCAGGGCAATGGCCAGCGATAGCGGCAACATGAAGCAGACCGAGGAGATATTGAGCGCCACCTGATGGCTGGCCACCTCAATGGCGCCAAAGGGGGTGAGCAGCAGGGCGACCAGGGCAAACAGGGTAACCTCAAAAAAGATGGCGCTGCCAATGGGCAGCCCGAGATGCAGCAGTTGACGCTGGGCAGCGGCTTGCCAGCGAACCGGTCTTACCCACAACGGCAGTTCGCGTGCCCGCCGGTTGCGGCGCGAATGCCACAGCAGCAGCAGGGCCATGATCAGGTGAGCCACCGAGGTGGCCCAGCCGCAGCCTGCTCCGCCCAGCGCCGGTATGGGCCCGGCCCCGTGAATGAACAGCCAGTTGAGGGGAATATTGGCGAGCATGCCGATAAAGCCGACCACCATTGCCGGTCGGGTGTCGTTAAGCCCCTCGAAGGCAAAGCGCAACAGGAGAAAGAGCACCAC
>JAGOCY010000142.1 GCA_017998495.1 Corallincola sp. | reverse complement strand
TATCTGGCCTTTTATCATCAGTGCCGCAGTCGTGGTCGCAAGGTGTCATCGACATGAGTCACAGCAGTAGCAGCCATCAGCCGCTGAGCCGGGTGTCGGTGGTGATCCCGCTTTACAATCGGGCGGATTACATCGATCAGACCCTGCGCTCGGTGCTGGCGCAAACCCAGCCGGTGGCCGAGCTGATCGTGGTTGATGATGGCTCGACCGACGATGGCGCCGCCCGTGCCGCCGCTTTTGCCGAGGTCACCTTGCTGCGCCATCCGGGCGGGGTTAACAAGGGTCAGGCGGCGTCTATCAATCTCGGTCTGCAGCAAGCCAGCGGCGAGGTGATCGCCGTGCTCGACAGCGATGACTACTGGCATCCCCAGTTTATTGAGAAGGTGCTGGCCCGCCTCAATGCGGCGGATCAGCCTGATCTGGTTTATGCCAACGGCAGCGCTGTGGCCAGCGATGGCCGCCCGCTTTATCCGCTGTTTGGTGCCGGCCATGTCGAGCACAACGAGGCGTGGCGGCTGTTGCTGGACTGCTACATCGCCACCCCCGGGCTCTATCTGGCCCGGCGGAGTCTCTATCAGCGGGTTGGCGTAGTGGATGAGAGCCTGCGTGCCGCCCAGGATCATGACATGCTGCTGCGGCTGGCTGAGCAGGGGCGCCTAGCCTATGTTGAGCAACCGCTGTTCTACTATCGCAAGCACGACGATTCGATCAGCGTGCGTGGCCAGGAGCGGCGCTGGCGTAATGGCTTTGTCATTCTGGCCAAGGCGGCTGCGCGTTACCCCTATCCGCCGTCCGTGCTGCGTAAGCGGCGGGCGGTCCTCCATTACCGCCTAGGCCAGGTGCTGCGCCAGCAGGGGCAATGGTGGCAGGCGGCGCGCCATCTGGCTGCTGCGCTCTGTCTCGACCCGCGGCGGGCGTTAGCCGTGGCCAGCGGTCGCGAGCGTAAGCCATGACCATGCAGCCCACGCCGGCGACTCGCCATCTGGTATTTGTGCTCGATATGTTTGTGACCGCCCATGCCGGTACCGAGAGCCAGTTTCTCAAACTGGCCCATGGCCTGTTGGCGCGCGGCCACCGGCTGAGCGTCGGTCTGCTGCGCGACAGCGCCCTGTTACGTCAGCAGCTGCCGGGCGCAGAGATAGTCGATCTGCGCGCTGGCAAGATCGCCGCTCCGGCCTCCTGGTGGCGGATCTTCTGCTTTCTGCGTCGGCAGCGGCGCGCTGGCGCCCAGGTGGTGCAGGTGATGTTCAATGATGCCTCGTTGATGGTGCCGCCGCTGGCCCGCCTGCTCGGGATGCGCACCATCATCACCCGGCTGGATATGGGGTTCTGGTATACCTCGACACTGGTCCGGCTGCTACGTCTGACCCGCCATTGTGTCAGCTGCGCGCTGTCTAACAGCAAGGCTGTGGATGAGGTGACGCGGCGCGTGGAGGGCTTTTCGCCAGAGCGCACGGCGGTCATCTATAACGGTTATCAGCCGCCAGCGAGTGCCGAACCGATGCCGCGCAGCGGCGGCTTGCGTCTGGGGCTGGTGGCCAATATCCGGCCGATCAAGCGGATGCAGGACGCCATTGAAGCGCTGGCGCTGCTGGCACCCGAGTTCCCGCAACTGGAGCTGGTAATCGTCGGTGGTGGCGATCCGCAGCCGCTGCAGCGGCTGGCCGCCGAGCGCGGGGTGGCGGAGCTTGTCTGTTTTACGGGTGCCAGCACCACCCCGGAGCGCTGGATCGCCAGTTTCGATGTGGCCCTGCTCTGCTCTGAATCAGAGGGCTTTTCCAACGCCATCATCGAGTATCTGCAGCAGGGCAAGCCAGTGGTCTGTACCCGTACCGGTGGTAATCCGGAAGCGGTGGTCGATGGCGTCAATGGCTACCTCTACCCGGTGGGCGACGTTGCGGCACTGGCCGCTTGTCTACGTCCGTTGCTCGCCGACCAGGCCCTGCGTCAGCGTCTGGCCCAGGCGGCTCCGGCCAGCGTTGCCCATCTGACGCTGGCGTTGTTGCTCGATGAGCATCAACGGCTCTACCAACGGTTAACGGAGCGCCAGCCATGACCTTACGGGCGTTCAAATCGCGCTTGGTGCGTGTGGCGGCTGCCTGCGGCGGTTACGCTCTGGCCCGTCTGCTCACCCGCCGTCAGCCAAAGATCCTGATGTATCACCATTTCAGTGAGGAGCCGCAGCCGGGCCATGTGGATCGCCTGGCCTGGCGCGCTCAGCTGGCCTATTTCAAGCGCCATCATCAGGTGATGAATGTGGCTCAGTTTATGGCCTTGCGTGCGCGCAACGCCTTACCCGCCAATGCGCTGGTGCTGACCATCGATGATGGCTACCGCGATTTCTACAGCGTGGCCTTTCCTGAGCTGCAGCGCGCCGGGCTAAGCGCCACCCTGTTTGTGTCTACCGCTTTTATCGACGCGCAGCTGTGGTTGTGGCCAGATCGTCTGGCGTATCTGCTCGGGCAGCTACCGGCCGGCGAGCACCGGCTAGCCGCTGTGGGGGCGCCGCAACCCTATTGCTTGCCGGCTGATGGCGGCCGTTTGGCGGCTGACCTTAAGGCCCAGTTGGTGCCTTTGCCATTGGCCGAAAAATACCAGCGCCTGGCTGCGCTGGCCGCCCCTTTCGGCATCAGCCTGGATGGCCCGGCGCCGGCTGCGTTCGCGCCCTGCAGTTGGGACGAACTGCGCGTGCTGCAGGCCGCGGGCATTGAGATTGGTGGCCACTCGGTCAACCACCCCATTCTCAGCGCTGAGCATGATGAGCAGGTGCGGCGCGAGATCATCGATTGCAAGCAGCGGCTGGATGCCGAGCTGGGGCAGCCGGTGATCAGCTTCTGCTATCCCAATGGGGAAGCGGCAGACTATGACGTGCGCGCCAAGGCCGCCTGCCGCGAGGCGGGCTTTACCAGCGCGGTGGCGGCCCACCATGATCACCTTGGTTTTGGCGATGATTACGATCTGCCGCGCTACTCGGGCAGCCACGACATGTTTCATGTGGCCAAAGTCGCCAGCGGCGTTGACTACCTGGGACGATGGCTGGCGGGCAGCAAGCGGGAGCCGCAGGGGTGAGCCGCTGGTCGGCCTTGGCCCAGCAGGCGGGCAGTAAAGCGCTGGTCAGCGGCCTGACCTTCAATTTTTATCTGCTCTACCTGCTCGACTACTTCATCCGTTTTTCCGCGCGCGTACCCGCCTTGGGGGTGATCCGGCCGACGCTGCTGATGGCGTTGCTGATCACCCTGCTGCTGGTGCTGCAGGCCGACAAATTGCGAGATCGCTGGCAGCATGAGAGTGCGCGCGCGCTCAAGCTGCTGCTGCTCTATGTGCTGGTGACGCTGCCACTGGTGGCCTGGCCCGGCAGCGTGCTGAAAAACAACGTGCCAGAGTTCGTCAAGGCGATCCTCTTTTTCTATTTCACCATCTGCATTATCGATTCACTGCCGCGCCTGCGCGTGTTTCTGACGGTGTTTGTGGGTTGTCAGATTTTCCGGGTACTTGAACCGCTCTACCTCAACCTGACGGAGGGTTACTGGGGTAGCAAGACCTATCTGGGGGCTGGCGAGTTTGCCCAGCGGCTGGCGGGGGGGCCCTATGATGTGATCAATGGCAATGAGCTTGGCTTTGTCATTGTTACGGTGATCCCCTTTCTTCACTACCTGGTGTTTCCCCGCGGTCTGCTGGGCAAGTTACTCTACTGCGCACTGCTGCCGCCGTTGCTTTATGCCCTGATACTGACCATGTCGCGAGGCGCCTTTCTGGCGCTGCTGGTGGTGCTCTTTTTCATCTTTATCCGTTCCCAGCGCAAGCTGCTGCTGGTGGGGGTGGCGGTGGCGGCCACGGTGTTTGCCTGGGGCAAGATGTCCGATGTCCAGCGTGAGCGTTACCTGTCATTGACCGGGGCGGATGTGCGCGGTGCGGAAACGGCGGCGGGGCGAATTAGCGGCGTTGAGCACGAATTTGATCTGGCGATGGAGATGCCGATCTTTGGCCATGGCGTGGGTACCACCCCGGAGGCCAAGTTCCACAAATTTGGCCGAACTCAGGCAGCCCATAGTTTCCCGGCAGAGTTGATCATCGAGATCGGCATTATTGGCCTGTTTATCTTTCTCCGCTTTATCCGTTCGGCCTGGCGCAACATCAAAGCGCTGACCGCCTCCCTGAATCAGGCCGAAGCCCTGAGTGGTGAGCAGCTGTGGCGGCGTGATCTGATCCGGGCGCTGCAGTGCGTGTTCTGGATGTACGCTTTCTACAGCCTCAACTATTGGGGCTTGTCGCAATACTACTGGTATCTGCTGTGCGGCCTGTTGGTGGTCGTCGGCACCCTGTTTGAACAAACGCAGCCATCCGCCACCGCGGCAAGTGAGAAACGAGATGAGAAACATCCTGCTGGTCGTACGTTGGCCAGTCGGCGGCATTCGCACCTACATTAAGTACGTGTTTTCGGCGCCTGAGTTTGCCGATGCCCGCATCACCCTGATCGCGCCTGACGTTGGCGGCTTGGGTAGCCAGTTTGGCCCGGTGTTTCCGGCCGAACTCTTTCGTTTTGTGCCTTGCGACAACTCGCTGACGGGGTTGCTGCGCACGACTATGCAGGTGCTGCGCCAGCAGCGCTTTGAGCTTATCAATGTACAAGGGTTCACGTCGGCCCTGGTGGCGCTGCTGCCAGCCATGTTGCTGGCGCCCGGTGTGCTGCGGCTGCTGACGGTGCATGACGTGCTGCATCAACACCAGTTTGCGGGCTGGCGCGGACGGATTAAGCGCTGGCTGATGGGGCAGATGCTGGCCCGTTACCATTGCCTGGTGCCGGTCAGCGAAGATTGCCGTGACAACATGGTCAGCTTTTTGCCGGTACTGGCGCGCAGCCGCCTCCACACCATTGTTAATGGCGTTAGTGTCGAACGTCTGGTACGTAGCCAGCCTTTGGCATTGCGCTCGCAGCTGGGGGTAGCTGAGCAGCCGCTGCTGATTGGCTTTATGGGGCGGTTCATGGCCCAGAAAGGGTTCCGCTATCTGGTGGATGCCGTGGCGCTGCTGGCAGCAGAGCGGGATAACCCCCGGCCGCCGCTTGTGGTTTGCTATGGCAGCGGGGGGTTCTACCGCGAGGAGAAAGCCGCCATAGAGGCACGTGGTTTGGGCGACCACTTCCGCTTCTTCGACCATATCGAGGATGTGGGTGCGGCCATGAAGGCACTGGATGTGGTGGTAATGCCGTCGCTATGGGAGGCATGCCCACTGCTGC
>JAGOCY010000141.1 GCA_017998495.1 Corallincola sp. | reverse complement strand
GCCAGCAGGGCTGGCTCGCTGCTGCACGTCCACCCGCTGTAGTGCAGGGCCATGGGCCGACCAGCGCCCCCTTCACGCCGGTCCAGCACTGCGGCCAGCGCCGGGGGCAGATCGTGCGCCACCACAAAATCGTGAAGGCATCGGCCCAGATCGGCGTACGACGCCGTCGGGGCCGCTTGGCGCAGCAGGTAGCGCGCGATTTTGGTCGCGCCCGAGTCGCCCAGTGGCCGCTGACCGGCGATGTAGCGGGCCAGCGCGCCGCCTTGGGCATAGAGCGCGCGCACCTGCAGCACAGGCACCGAGGGTGGCGGCGGGGAGAACGGCCCGGCCATCACAGCGTCCCTTTTTCAAGTTCGGTGAACAGATCCGGGTTCACCGCCACTCTGTGCGTACCATCCATGTTTAGGAGATCGATCCAGCCAGCACGCTGCATTTTCTGGAGCAGGCGGGTGCCCACGCCCATCTGTCGGCAACCGCTGGCGCGGGGCCCTTTCCGGCGTATATCTTGGGTGCTGGGCCATACGACCGCCCTGCCCCCGCGCACCGCCACTGTTTCGATCCATTCACAGAGCGCGATGGCCGCCTGCCGCTCACGACGCCACTGCGCGTTGTCATCGTAATGGCTGCGTTCATCATGAAGCGCCTGGAGTAAGCGGCTGGCCGCATCGATCCCGGCAAGGTCCAGACTGCCGGGTGGTACAGCGGCCGTTGGCGACAGCGCCATCATGGCGCCCATCAATGTCACCAGTTCCTGCTCCTTGCCGTGACAGGCGCGCGTCGCCGTAGCCACGGCATCCAACAGGTCAGCGCGATCAAAGTGCATTGACTGCCGCACTGGCACCGTCGCCAAGAGCTGGCGCACTTTCGGTGGCAACATCACCGGGCCGCCGGTGCATAAAACCGGACCGAGGGAATAGCCGCAAAAACCTGGCGGCGCCATGGCCAGATCGTCACCATGCCAAAGCGCATAGCGGGAGGCGTTTGCAGGCATGTGCTGGCCACCCAGCACCAACAACGGCTCGCCGCCTTTGGGCAGCAAGGCGGCGAGCGCGCTCGCGGCTCGGGCAAACCCGGCAGGAGCCGCAGTGCGGATCGCCGTCTGCAGTTTGGGATGGGTAGCCACATCACCCACGACGACAACCGCGACTGACACACTCGCCACGGCGTGCCACAGCAGCACGACTGCCTCAGCCAGAGGGATGCGATAACTCTCTGCCACCGTCACTGCGGCGCTCATCAGCGGCGAGTTGCCGCCCTGTGTGCGCAGATCCGGGGGCGTATCCAGCGGGAGCAGCGGCCGATGTACCGCCGTGGGATAGTTCGCTGCCGGGGGCAAGGCCGGCGACTTGCTGGTGCGGCGCCGCTTTTTCACGTCATCTGGGCCTACGGCAACGGCAGCGACCAACACATCGCTAGCCGTCGGCTCACCGCAAGGCTCGTTCTGTTCTACCTCATTGTCATTAACCATGGGAATCGCTCCGCTCAGTGCGGCAGAGCCAATCTCCGCCGCCTGATCCAATCGATTAACCCGGCAACTGTTTTTTGCGGTGTGCTGGCGACAATCGTCAGGAAGGAGGAAAAATCGCTGTATTGAGGGGCAAAACAGGGGGGTAAGAGAGGCTGTGGCGCCTGGCGAGGGGCCGAAAAGGTCTGCTGCCACGGTGCCCAGCGCGACACCGGCCCAGACAACCAACCGTTTTCGGCAGGTGAAGGCCCTTCGCCACCATTAAACAGAAAGAATTTTCGCCCTTTTGGGGCAAAAAAACGTCAAATCAGCCTGATCGCCGGTGCACGTTAGACAAGTGGCAGCTGCAGAGGCAAGGGGAGAAGCAAGGAGCAAGAGCAGCCATGAACCAGTGCTGCGCACCGTCTGTCCGCAACACAGCCCACGTTGCCCGGAGGCCGGCCCGGTAAAAAATGGCCCCCCACCACCCAGCGGGTCAAGGCGGGGGGTCACCACCGCACTCAACGTCACCTTTTAGCAATGCATTGTCAGTTCTACAGATCAGGCAGATGCCCTGCCTACCGCGTTGCCAGCTTTAGCCCTCATGAGAAGGTGATGCTCTGGCAACGGCGGAGTGAGCACGATGACGAGGGTTGCGACGATCTCTAAAGAGAAGGCAAGCGGGTTAGTCAGTTGGAATAACAACAGCTGGCACAGGGGCCCGACGATGTCTCTCTCTCATGATCAGATCTTGACCTTTTGCTCTGGCGAACTCGGCGCCGCGACGCTGCTGACCGCCGCTAGCCTGACCGAAACGTACGGCCCCACCCTCGGCATCGACGATGTCGCGGCAGTGATCAAAATCCGCCGGCAATCATTGTTGCAGCAGCTGAGTGACCAACGCTGTGAGGTGCCGATGGTGAAAACGGGCAAGGCATGGGTGATAACGGCATCTGCGATGGCCCTGTATCTGCACGGCATTCGTCCCAACCCCGCCAAACCAAGGCGGCGCTGAGCAGCTGATGTGGCTTTAGCGGGTGGCTAACCACCCGCTGAGGCTTTAATCGCAATGCTGCGATTGGGTGCCGTACGCGCCGTCAGATCTGCGGCGTAGCTGACCATATCAGGGTGCGTGTAGCGCGCCAGTGACGTGAAATCATCGTGGCCTGTAGCAGCCGCGACCAGGCGGGGATCGCTCCCGGCATCAGCCTCCCGGCTACAAAAGCTATGGCGCGCCGCATGCAGCCTCAGCTGCGGATCATCCACCACGGAGCGCAGCCGCCGAACGGCAGTGGACAGTGAGTGCGGATCGCGCCAGGGCCAGATCTGGCCACCACTGCGACGATCGACCCCACGTTTGGCGCAGATCAGCCGCAGAATGGCCCGCGCCCGGCGCGATAGCGGCACCTGTCGGCCGCACCGAGTGTCATCCGGCGCCAGCCTCCAATCATTTTTATCCCGGGGGATGAAATAGAGGTGGCGGCGCCAGTCGATGTTGCAAGCCTGCATCTGGCAGATCTCGCTACGGCGCATGCCTGTCTCGATGGCAAAGAGCAGGGCATACGGAGCCAGCGTGCGAGACTTTGGCGCCCGCTGGCGGACCTTGGCCTCAACCGCCGGGCTAATGGTAGCGGTACGCTGACGGTCTGCGCCGACCAGCAGGCGTAGCAGCTTGAGATTTTGCCTCACCGCGTCAAACGGCGATGGCGGCAGCTCGTGCTTCCACAAATGGTGCGCAGCATGCCAGACGTCCGCCAGCAGCCGTAGTTCTTTAACGGCGGTGGCTGCTGTAACCCCCTCATCCACCAATCGGCCGCGAAACAGCGCTGTCCAGTAATCGACATCAAGTGCGGCGGCCGGCAGATCACCGACGCGACGGGAGATGGCGCTTAGCCGACAGGCATCCGAGCGTTGGCTGCTCGCAGCCCTGAGCGGCAGCAGGTCGTCAATGAATCTGTCGATCAAGGTTGAAAACGCCAGATCATCAACGGCGGGCTGCTGCCGGTAAACGCCGTTGCGAATGGCGGACTCGGTATCGCGAGCCCAACATTCTGCGGCTCGCCTTGAGGAGAAGGTCTGTGACAGCCCACGGGGCGCGCCTTTGCAGCGGATCTGTACCTGATAGCGGCCGTTGCGGCAGCGGATCGTAGCCATATGCGATGGACCTGTGTGATGGTTACCTGATCGCAACGGATTAACCCGCACTGGCCACCATGGCCTATTTAGTATTTTTTTAGTTTATGAAGCCGAATCCTGCATTCACAGAATTGATGGACGGCAGGTCGGCTCAAGGCTGGTTCTCGCCTTGGCCGACCTCCGTTTTGCCCGCTTAACGGCGTCGCTCCGCCTGCTCTGACTGACTCAGGGCATCGGCATAGCGCCCCATGTCAGGGTGGGTGTAGCGCATCAAGATGCGCGGATCGCTGTGACCAACGGCCGACGCCACGAGCCGCGCATCTCGCCCGCGATCCGCTTCGCGCGAGCAGAAGCCGTGGCGGGCGGCATGCAAGCGCAGATCCGGATCCTGTAGCGTGCCCCGTAAGCGCCGGATCGCCGTGGTGAGCGAATGCGGGTCGCGCCACGGCCACACCGGCATGTTGCTGTGACGATCGATGTTGCGCAGGTAGAGCACCAACCGCAGGATCGCCCTCGCCCGGAACGACAGTGGGATGCGGCGGCCCAGGCGGCTGTCGCCATCCGCCAACCGCCAGTCCGACTTATCGCGGCAAAGGCGATAGATCCGGGCATCCCAGTCAATGCGGTTAGCCGTCATGGCGCACAGCTCGCCGCGCCGCATCCCCGTTTGGTCAGCAAATAAAAGCGCATACAGGGCCAGACTGCGGCGCTTGGGTGCCAGCTGCCGCGCCCGCAGCAGGGTGTGATCGGCAATAGTGCCGGTGCGCCGCCGATCGGCCCCAACCAGCAGCCTCAGCCTTGTCATGGCATCGCGGACAATCGGAAAGGGCAGTGGCGGCATCGGCAGCTGCCAGAGGGTTTCAGCACAGCGCCAGACATCACTCATCAGCTGCAACTCTTTCACCACGGTGGCTGCCGAGACGCCATCCTGCTCTAGCCGCTGCCGAAAAAAAGCTAACCATCCAACCGCATCAAGGCTCGATAGCGCACGTCCGTCCAGCCGCTTGGCCAATGCCAGTAGCCGCGCTCGCTCCGGCGCCCGGCTGCTTGGTGCCCGACAGGGGGTTACTTCGTCGATAAAACGCCGGATCAGATCTGAGATCAGCTGCTCTGACAGCTGCCTGGGGTGGCGATACTCGCCGTCGATCAGCTGCTGCTCGGTAGCACGGGCCCAACGCTCCGCTGCGCTTTTGCTGGTAAAGGTGCGGCTGGCGGTCTGCCCGGCGCAGCGCACCTGCGCTTGCCAGCGGTCTCCACGTTTACGAATGGTGGCCATGGAGCACCTCCACCATGACCTGACAGGCGCCCAAGAGCGCCGTTTCGGGATTCAATTGTTGTGACTGGGATCGATGCATCTGCGCCTCCATCACCCCAAAATGGTGTGACAATGTTGTGACAGGGCGCCATAGGCCGAATTTTAAGCTTTTAAATCATTGCGTTATAAAGGTGATCAGTGCTTTCACACGGCAGGGGTCGTTGGTTCGAGTCCAATACCGTCCACCACGCTTCCCCTCTCCAAGTTCAGCACTCGCACTTTAAAGCTATGCATTGGCTGAGGCTGATAGCGGCAACGGTCATCATGCCTGAGCTCTGGGCCTCACTCCGCTATAATTGCCCCCCTTTGCCTGCCTGGTAGTTCCATGCTGACCGATGCCCACAAG